>JAHJDS010000023.1 GCA_018812395.1 Pseudomonadota bacterium | reverse complement strand
TGCGGTGGCCCCTGAGCCGGGCGCTCGACGGCGTATTGGTCCAGTCCCAGGCCGTTTAGGAGGGTCTCGAGGTCGCCGAGAACGTCGTAGAAATCGAGGCGGCGGCCGCCGAAGTGCCAGGCCGGCCCGTCGCCCAGGCCGGCCCGCAGGCCGGCCAGGCGCAGCTTTTCGTCGGGCAGGTCCTCCCCGGGCACGGCCTGGAAGACCAGGCCCCACTCGAACAGGCGGACGTCCTCGACCCTGAAGGCCAGGTTGCGCTGCAAGGCCCGGAGCAGACCCGGCAGCAGCCCGGTGCGCAGGACCGACTGGTCCTCGGACAAGGGGTTGAGCAGGGGCACGATCCGCCGGCCGGGATGATCCTCGGGCAAACGGAGGTGGTCGGCGTCGGCCGGGGCGCCGAAGCTGTAGGAGATGACCTCGGCGTAACCATGTCCGGCCATGATTTGGCGGGCCCGGGCCCGAACGGTGTGATCGTGGCGCCAAAGCGCGGTCACGACCCGGTCCTCGGGCAAGGTCTCGGGGATGGCGTCGTACCCGGTCAGGCGGGCGATTTCCTCGCTCAGATCGACCGGGCGCTCCAGATCGACCCGGAAGCCGGGGGGAGTGACGATCAGGGTGTCCTGGTCAATGACCTCGACGCCGAGTTCGATGGATTCGAGCTGCCGGGCCATGTCCGCGGCGGTCTGGTCGAGTCCCAGGTAGCGGTTGGTCCGGGACACGGACAGGGTCAGCCGGGGCCGGACATGGGGCTTGGGGTAGACGTCGATCAGACCCTGGGCCACCCGTCCGCCGCACAGTTCGGCCATGAGCCGGGCCGCCCGGTCGGCGGCCCGGGCGCAGCCCTCGACGTCGATCCCTCGCTCGAACCGGAAAGAGGCCTCGGTGGACATCTCCAGGCGCTTGGCGGTCCGGCGGATGCCCATGGGCTCGAAAAAGGCGCTCTCGATGAGGACCCGGTTGGTGGTGTCGACGATCTCGGAGTTGAGCCCGCCCATCACCCCGGCCAGGGCCACGGCCTGCTCACCGTCGCAGATCATCAGGTCGGCCGGGGACAGGATCCTTTCGGCGCCGTCGAGGGTGGTGAAGCGTTCGCCCTCTCTGGCGTGCTTGACGATGATCTTCCCGCCGGCCAGACGGTCGAAGTCAAAGGCGTGCAACGGCTGACCGAGTTCGAGGAGGACGTAGTTGGTGACGTCGACCACGCCCGAGATGGGCCGGACGCCGGAGGCGATGAGCCGCAGTCGCATCCACAGCGGGGACGGATAGATCCCGACCCGGTCCACGAACCGGGCGGCGTACCGGGGACAGGCCTCGGCGGCGGGGACCTCGATGGAGGCGACGGCGGCGATGTCGCCGCCGGTCTCGGGCGGATCGGTTTGGGGATGGCGGAGCTCTCCGCCGAACCGGGCGGCCACCTCGCGGGCGACGCCGATCAGACACAGGCCGTCGGGGCGGTTGGGGGTCAGGTCGATCTCGAGGATGGTGTCGGCCACGACCGGCCCCAGTGACTCGCCCGGGGCCATGTCGCCCGGCAGCTCGAGGATGGCGGTGTGATCGGCCGAGATGCCCAACTCGTCCTCGGCGCAGAGCATCCCCCAGGAGGCGACGCCCCGGATCTTGGCCTTCTTGATGGGCGTACCACCGGGCAGGATCGTCCCGACTGGAGCCAAAGCGCTGACCAGGTTTTCCCGGACGTTGGGCGCGCCGCAGATGACGTCCTTGGGCGAGCCCGAACCGTCGTCCACGACGCACACTTTCAGCCGTTCGGCCCCGGGGTGGGGCCTGACCTCCAGGACCCGACCCGCGAGAATGCCGTCCAGACCCCGGTTCACCGGCCGGACCTCGGCCACCTCGAGACCGAGGGCGGTCAGGGCGGCGGCCAGCTCGTCCGCGGCGGGCAAATCCACGTACTCGGCGAGCCATTTGAGGCTGATCTGCATCAGAATTGCCTCAGGAACCGAAGGTCGTTCTGAAAGAAGAGTCGGATGTCATCGATGCCGTAGCGGAGCATGGCGATCCGCTCGACGCCCATGCCGAAGGCGAAGCCGCTGATCACGTCCGGGTCGTAGTCCACGAAGCCGTAGACGTTGGGGTCGACCATGCCCGAGCCCAGGATTTCGAGCCAGCCGGTCTGCTTGCAGACCCGGCACCCCTTCCCCCGGCAGACCACGCAGCCGATGTCCACCTCGGCGCTGGGCTCGGTGAAGGGGAAGAAGCTGGGCCGGAACCGGAGCGGCGTGCGGGGGCCGAACAACTGACGGACGAACTCGGCCAACACGCCCTTGAGATCGCCGAAGGAGACGCCCTCGTCCACGAGCAGGCCCTCGACCTGGTGAAACATGGGGGTGTGGGTCACGTCCGAGTCGCGGCGGAAGGCCTTGCCCGGGCAGACGATCTTGACCGGCGGGGGCGTCGACTCCATGGTCCGGACCTGGGCCGGCGAGGTGTGGGTCCGCAGGACCACGTCCTCGGTGATGTAGAAGGTGTCCTGCATGTCCCGGGCCGGATGATCCGGAGGCATGTTCAGGGCCTCGAAGCAGTAGTAGTCCAGCTCGACCTCGCGGGTCTCGACCACGCTGAAGCCCATCCGGATAAAAATGTCGCAGATGTCGGTTTCGGTCTGGGTGATGGGATGAAGCCGGCCCAAGGGGCCCCGCCGTCCGGGCAGACCGATGTCCAGACCAAAGGCGGCCTCGCCCCCCCGGGCGTCCGAGGCCGCCCGGGCGAGGGCCGCCTCGAGTTCGGCCTTGAGGCGGTTGGCCAGTTGACCGATCCCGGGCCGCTTCGCCACGGGTAGGTCCTTGACCCCGCGCAAGATGGCCGTCAGCCGGCCCTTGCGGCCCAGGTAACGGACCTTGAGTTCGTCGGGGTCCTGGCCGCTCTCGAGGGCGGCCAGGGCCTCGGTCTGGAGGCGGTGCAGCTCGTCTTCCATCAACGAACCATGGCGAGGAGCTTCTCGAAACCGGTCGGGTCGTTGACGGCCATATCGGCCAGGATCTTGCGGTCCAGATCGATGTTGTTCCTTTTGAGGGCGCCCATGAACTGGCTGTAGCTCAGGCCGTGCTGGCGGGCGGCGGCGTTGATGCGGACGATCCACAACCGCCGGAAGTCCCGTTTTTTGGCCTTTCGATCGCGATAGGCGTACGCCCGGGCGCGCATGACGCTCTCTTTGGCCGACTTGAACAGCCGACCCCGGGCGTTCCGAAATCCCTTGGCCGCCTTGAGCACGGTCTTCCTGCGCCGGCGGGCCTTGTAACCTCTTTTTACCCTGGACATGGTATCCTTCCTACAAGTACGGGCACATCTTCCTGACGGCCTTCTGGTTGGTCTGGTCGACGGCGGTGCCGGTTCTGAGGCGGCGTTTGCGCTTTTGGTTCTTCTTGGTCAGGATATGGCTCGAGTAAGCCCGGTTGCGGGCCAGCTTGCCCGAACCGGTTTTACGAAATCGCTTGGCCGCCCCGCGGCGGGTCTTGACTTTGGGCATTTGTCGCTCCTGAGGTCCGGCAAAAGGGGCGCTCGTTTGGCGGGCCAGGACACGCGCCCCCCTGGGACCGGTCATGTAAAAAGAAAAGGGGACGACCCCCTTGGCGCTTCTTCCCGGGCGGTCACTCCCGTCC
>JAHJDS010000190.1 GCA_018812395.1 Pseudomonadota bacterium | reverse complement strand
CGACGATGGTCTTTTTATAAAACTGGTGGGCAACGCACTCTGTGGTGGCGATGAACCGGGTGCCGACCTGGACGCCCTCGGCGCCCAAGGCCAGGGCCGCCCGATAGCCCCTCGAGTCCCCGATGCCGCCGGCGGCGATGACCGGCACCTCCACGGCGTCGACCACGGCCGGCGTCAGGACCATGGTCGATGGCCCCCCGAAGCCCTGGACCCCGCCCGACTCCGACCCTTCGGCGACGATGGCCGGCACGCCTAAGTACGCCGCGCCCACGGCCGCCTTGACGGTGGACACCACGGCGATGTACTTAAGGCCCAGCCCATCGAGTTTAGGAACCAGTGTTTTCGGCGACCCGCCGGACACGGTCACCGCCGTTATGCCCTCCTCGGCCAGGACTTCGGCGAACTCGGCGGCCAGGGGATTCATCACGAACAGGTTGGCGCCGAAAGGCTTGCCGGTCAGCCTCTTGGTGGCCCGGACCTGGTCGCGCACGAAGCCGGGGTCCTGGGCAAAGGCCGTGGCCAACAGACCGAAACCTCCGGCCTCGGACACGGCGGCCACCAGTTCGGGGTTGCAGATGACCCCCATCGCCCCCTGGATGATCGGATACCTGCAGCCTAGAAGTTCGGTTACCCTCGACAGGACCATCTGCCACCCTCCTTTTAATCCGTCTCCCGGTCGCCAAGCGGTCTGGACCGGCTATTTTTTATAGACCGGCTTCCGTTTCTCGACAAAGGCGGCCAGGGCTTCCACGCCGTCGGCGCTGTCGGCGCAGACCGCCAGGAGGCGGCGCTCGTCTTCCAGCACCTCCTCGAAGCATTTTCCATAGGAATCGGTCAGCAGCCGCTTCGAAGCGGCAAATGAACTGATCGACCTTTGGGACAGGTCGCGGGCCATGGCCATGGCCTCCTCGACACATGTCCCGTCATCGACCACCTTTGTCGCCAGGCCCCACTCAAGGGCCTGATCCGACGGGATGGGCGCGTCAAAGGCGGCGATCTCCAGGGCCCGGGCCAGGCCGACCAAACGGGGCAGGATGAAGGTGCCGCCGCCGTCGATGGACAGGCCGTTGGAGGTGAAACCCTGCCTCATCACGGCCGATTGGTCCATCACCCGGAAATCGCAGGCCAGGGCCAGGGAGAAACCGCCGCCCGCGGCGATGCCGTTGACCGCCGCGATGACGGGTTTCGGCATCCGCCGGATCTCGGTGATTGCTCCGTGATCGACCTGGGCCAGGCGGTGAAACACGTCGCCTGCCAGGCCGCCCTGGCCCTGCACCCACTTCAAATCGCCCCCGGCGCAAAAGGCCTTGCCGCGACCGGTCATCACCACCGCCCTGACCGAGACGTCCCGCGCCAGGAGGGTCAACTCGTCCCAGAGCAGGCTCATGACCTCGTGGTTGAAGGCGTTGTAGGCCTCGGGCCGGTTGAACTCGACCAGGGCGATATCCTGATTTACTTTGACCTCGATGCTCCGGCTCATCTCCTCCCTCCTTCTATGAATCCCCCCGAGACACTCCTCTTAATCACCACCCCGCAGTCTCGCGGCCAGGCCGATCATCGTACCGGCGAAGACCTCCAACTCGGCGGTGGTCATGCTTTCTCTGATCTCCCGGTTCAGCGACCTGACCACCTTGGCGGCCGCTTCGGTTTCACGCCGGCCCCGGTCGGTCAGGACGATCATCGACACCCGACGGTCGCCGGGGTCGGCGGTCCGTCGGACCAGCCCCGCCTTTTCCAGGCGGTCCACCAACCGGGTGACGGCGGCATTGTCGGCCACCACGGCCCGGCTGATTTCGGTCATGCTCAGCCCCCGGCTCTTGTCCAACAAGAACATCATCGCCACCTGGGAGGAGGTTATCTCCACCCCGGCCGCCCGCAGTCGATCCCGCAGGTGATTGGTCAAAAGCCTGGCCGTGGAGGTGACCAGGTAGATCAGTCTGTCTTCGGCCTCGATCATTCGTGACTCCCTTTGACTGGCGTTAACTTGACATGTCAATGTTTGACTTGTCAAGCAATAAAGTCCAGCAACCATTATTTGGTCGGTGAACCGATGGGTGGTCCATAAATTCATGAGACCGGCCACTTTTAACTTGACAGTTACGTTACGGTATATTAACGTGGCCGCATGAAGTTGAAAATGCATGACCAGACAGGGCTTCTGCAAATCGGCCAAGTGGCTAAACAGGCGGGAGTAACGGTGCGCACGGTGCGCTACTACCTGG
>JAHJDS010000189.1 GCA_018812395.1 Pseudomonadota bacterium | reverse complement strand
TTGTGGACCCGGGAGCCGTACTCGGGCAGCTGCCGGCGGGAGCGTTTCCGCGTGAGCAGGTAGGCCTCGATCTCCTGACGGTAGAGGGGCAGCCCCCGGGTCTGGATCAGAAAACCCGCCCGGCCGCCCGAATCAAGGATGGACGGCCCGGTCAGAATCTCTCGCTGCATGGCTTAGTCCCGGGCCAGGCCCTGGTTGGTGTGGTTGGTCAGGTCGCCCTTCTGGTCGATGACCTTCGAGGCGGTCTGGATGTCGCCCTGGATGTCCAGGGCCGCGTTGCCGGTGATCGTCCCGTCGATGGTCGCCGACCCGCCGTTGGTAGTCGTGATCGAGCCCTGGACCAGGAGGTTGCCCACGATCTTCACCTGAGGCGCGGTGTGGGTGATCTCGGCGGCCTCCATCTCGGTCTGGGCGCCGCCGGTGTGTTTGAGGGTGATCTTGGCCCCGCCGTCATCCAGGGTGGCCTGGTGGCCGCCCTTGGTCTCGACCTCGACCTTCTGCCCGGCGTCGCTCAGGTTGACCTTGTGCCCCTGGGCGGTCTTGAGGTAGATGGCCTCCTCGCCGCCCCGATCAACCAGGGCCAGAATATGACCGCTGGGGGTCTTGAACCCGAAGGCTTTTTCGTCCTGGAACTCGGGCGGGATCTCACCCGAGGCCGCTGGCCCGGGCTGGTAGATGCACCGGCCGGTATCGGGGTTGAAATCCACCCAGACCTGGGCCCCCTCCTGAACCGGCGCGAACATCCCGTACCCGGGCCCCACCCCGGGGATGGACGGCCAGGCGTCCGGCAGCGAGCCGACCGGGGTTCCTTCGGCGTGGATCCCCGGCACAAAAACCTTGACCCGGCCGTTCTTGTCCTGGGTTTTCTTGACGTACCCGATGTACTTCCGCTCGCCGGGCGGGCCGTCTTCGCTCATGCTTTGACCCACTTGGTGTAGGACTTTCCGCCTCTGGCAGGAACAACCGTCACTTTTCTCATCTTGGTCGACTCACCTTTGCCGCCGGACATCTTCTTGGAATCAGCCTGCTTCGGGTTGACCTTGGATTTGGTCTTGGCCCCCGAGGTCTTGGGAGAGCGGGTGCCGCCGCGAACTAGATCGCAGGAAGTCTTGTAGCCCCCCGAGTCGATCACGTGCCGGCAGGTCTGGACGTACCAGTTGCCCGAGTGCTTCTTGCCCACTCCGGTGACGGTGATGATCGTCTTCTCCCGGAGATGCGGCAGGCCGATGAACCCGGCCGAGGCCTTCAGCTCCCGGTGGGCGGCCCGGGCGTTGGCCGCCTGGGCCTCGTGACGGGCGACCTTGGGGTCCTGCTGGGTGGTGCAGTGGGTCCGGCCGGTTTCGCCCCGCTTCTGATTGAAGGTGCCCTGGACCCTTGAGACCTTCCCGGTCTCTGCGTCGATCCGGAGCTGCGTCTTGGGCCCCTGAGCGACCCTTTTCGGGTTCTTGCCGTCGTGGGCCCGCTTGTCGATCCGCCTCTTCTTGAGAATGTCGGCCCCGACGTGCTGGGTCTGTCGGCCCGGACCTTTTTGTTTGCGGTCCTCGCTCTTGTTCTTGGCCTCGAAACTGACAAGGGGCCCGGCGCCTGATCTGTACTCGAAGCCGGTCTCCGGCTCCTGCCCCATCAGCCCGGCTTCCTGCTTGAAATAAAGCGTCCCGTTCCGCTCCCACCAGACGCAGTTGTTGCGCATGGCCAGGTCGGTCAGGACCTCGAAGTACTCTCTCCCCGCCTGCTGGTAGCACGGCCGGGTGATGGGGAGGGAGTCCACGTCGGCCTTGAAGCCCAGGGACCGGGCCACGTCCTTGACGACGTCCGAATCGCTCTTGTTTGCCCAGACGTTCTTGCCGGATTTGCCCTTGGCCTTGTGCTCCTTGGAGTAGGCCTGGAGGGTGAGCGTAAGGCTCGAACCGAACCGGGGCGTGACGTCCTTGATCTTGAGGACGACCTTGTCCGACAAATCGCCGTCGAGGTAGCCCCACCGGACCTCTATCTCGAGGCCTTCTTGTAGGAGCGGATGATCCACCGCCTCGACCGGCAGGCCGTCAAAGGAAAGCGTCAGCCGGTCCTGCTTCTTGTCAGACCCCGAGAACTCGAACGACCGGACGTGAAGAGCAAAGGGCAGCTCCTGGCCCTCGATCTGGACGAAAAAGACCGGCTCCCGGCGCATTACTCGACCACCTTGGACAGGACGTCCATTTCTAAACGCCGGCGTGAGGGCAGCCGGACCATGGTCCCGGCCGGAATCTCCTCGGGATGAACGACTTGACCCAAATCAGCCGTCAGGAACTCGAACACCACCCAGGCGTGACGGACGTCGCCCAGGAAATCATGGGCCAGGTACTCGATCCGCTGTCCGTCCATGACCCGGTGGTACTGGTCGTCGTCCCGGGGCGTGGTGTCGATCGACATACCGCGGCCCCACAGGGCGTGAGACTCGAAGTCGACCAGGGGGGCATTGGTGGCCAGGGCCCGCTCGGACATGATCAGGCCTCCTTGGGTATCCCGCCCGTCTCTTTGGAGCCTGGGGGCGGACCGGCCGCCTCTTTTGACCCGCCGCCTTCCTTCTCCGGGGCGTACTCGGTGCCCATCTCAGACGACCTCCAGTCCCGAAGCTCGTCCCGACCGATGACCCGCTCCTCGTCTTCCTCGAGGGTGATGGTAACGTCGGCGGTCAGTGGCAAGAGACTCTCCGGGTGCATGG
>JAHJDS010000188.1 GCA_018812395.1 Pseudomonadota bacterium | reverse complement strand
CCGCTCCAGGGCGGCCAGGTGCTCGGGGGTGCCGTAGCCCCGGTTCCGGTCGAAGCCGTAAGCCGGATGGCGCTGGTGGAGGACGTCCATGATCTCGTCCCGCACCACCTTGGCCGCGATGGACGCCGCGGCGATCGAGGCTGAGCGCGCGTCCCCTTTGACCAGCGGCCACTGGGCGACCGACATTCTCAGACCATCCAGGCCGTCGACCAGCACCAGATCGGGCCGGACCGGCAGCTTGCGGAGCGCCCGAACCATGGCCAGCCGGGAGGCCAGGGCGATGTTAGAGCGCTCGATGACGCGGACCGAGACCTCGGCCGTGGCCAGGGCCGCGGTCGAGGTCAGCAATTGGTCGTAGATGCGCCGACGGCGGGACGGGGTGAGTTGCTTGGAATCTCGAAGCTCGGTGAACCATTCGGGGTCCGGGTCGGGCGGCAGGATCACCGCCGCGGCGACCACCGGCCCGGCCAAGGGACCGCGACCGGCCTCGTCCACCCCGGCCACGACACTAAAACCCCTCCGGGCCAGGCGTTCGTAATGTAGACCCGGCCGCTCGTTAATTTCAGATGCCGGCCCTTGCCCGAACAAATCAGTAACGCTTTTCCTTGATCCTGGCCGCCTTGCCCCGCCGCTGACGGAGGTAATACAGCTTGGCCCGACGAACCCGACCGTGACTGATCACCTCGATCTGGTCGATGCTGGGGCAGTGAAGCGGGAAGACGCGCTCGACGCCGATGCCGTAAGACACCTTGCGCACCGTGAACGAGGCGCCGCTCCGGCCGCCGTGCCGCTTGATGCAAACCCCTTTGAAGACCTGGATGCGCGTCTTGTCGCCTTCGACGATCTTGACGTGCACCGCCACGGTGTCCCCCGGCCGGAAGTCCGGTAGATCCAGCCGCATCTGTTCCTGTTCGAGTCGTTTGATCTTTTCCATGTCTCTATCCCCGTCCCGCCGGGGTCGCCGGGCGGGTGCGCGGGTTTTTATCTCATGGCCGCCGGGCCCTGATGAACCGTGGTCCGCGGCCCGGCGCGGGCCGTTTCCGGCCGCCGGCGGGTCTTCGCCCGGCCAGGCGGACCAAGTTAGTTTATTTACACCACCCACCGGGTTTTGTCAAAGGGAAAGTCGAGCCCAGTCCCCCAGGGCGGAGCGATCAATCCCCGTGATCCCGTCTCCTGCCGGGCGGCCCCCAGCCGTGGGCGGCCAGGAACTCCACGTCCGCCGGGCCGAGTTCGGCCTGGTCCAGCAGATCCGGTCGCCGCTCGAGGGTCCGCCGCAGCGACTGCTCCCGCCGCCAGCGGGCCACGGCGGCGTGATCCCCGGACACAAGGACCGGGGGCACCCTTCGACCCTCGAACTCGGGCGGCCGGGTGTAGTGCGGGTGCTCCAGGAGCGATCCGGAAAAGGAATCCGCCCCGGCCGCCCCGGCCGCCCCCAGGACGCCCGGACACAGCCGGGCCACGGCCTCGATCAGGGCCATGGCCGCCACCTCGCCGCCCGACAGCACAAAGTCGCCCAGGGACAGCTCGTCGTCGACGTACGACCGGATCCGCTCGTCCACCCCCTCGTAGCGGCCGCAGACCAGGATCAGACGCCCTTGTTCGGCCAGTTCGGCGGCCAGGGCCTGATCGAAGGGGCGCCCCTGGGGCGTCAGCAATATCTTTCTGGCCGACGGACCGCCCGCCAGGGCCGCCAAAGCGGCCGCCACCGGCTCGACCTTCATCACCATCCCGTCGCCGCCGCCGTAGGGCCGGTCGTCGGTGGTCCGGTGCTTGTCAAAGGTGAAGTCCCGGAGGTCGACGGCCCGGAGTTCGATCAGGCCCCGCTCCAGGGCCTTGCCCACGACCCCGAACCGGAGGGCCTCGAACATGCCCGGGAATATGGTGATGACGTCAAAGAGCACCGTCCATCCTGACCGACGAGCAGGCTTTGTGGAACCCGGACCGGCCGCGGAGCCGATTAGAAGAACTCGGGGACGCGGACGACGATCCGGCCGGCCGTCGGGTCGATCTCGGGCACGTAGCGGTCGATGACCGGAATCAGGACCTCCCCTTCCTCGGAGTCCGGGTCGGGGCGGACGACGAACACCTGGTGGGCCCCGGTGTCCATGATCCGCCACAACCGGCCGATCCGGCGACCGGCCTCGTCGACCACGGGCAGGCCCAGCAGGTCCTCCCAGTAGTACTCGCCCTCCTCGAGGGGCGGCAGGTCGTCGCGGGCGACGAAGACGTCCAGGCCACGCATCTTTTCGACCTGATCGGCGCCGGTGACGCCCTCGAGTTCGAGCAGCACGTGGCGTTTTTGGGGCGTGGCCCGGCGCACAAAAAAGCCCGTCGACGCCTGGGCCGTCCGGCCGACGCGCACCCGGCCCGCGGCCAGGAACGAATCGACCGACTCCGCGTCCGAACGGACTTTGACCAGACCCCGCAGGCCGTGCCCACCGACGATCCGACCCAGTCTGAACCAGGCCGTTCGGGCCATGGGCCGACCTATTCGATGATCTCCAGCGAGGCCCGCTTCCTGATCTTGGTCGAGGCCGCGGATAAAATGGTCCGCATGGCTCGGGCCGTGCGTCCCTGTTTGCCGATTACCTTCCCCAGGTCCTCCTTGGCCACCTTCAGTTCGATCACCGATGTCTGCTGGCCCTCGATTTCGGTCACCTCGACCTGGTCGGGATTGTCCACCAGCGCCCGAGCCATATACAAGACTAGGTCGTTCATCTCGCCCATATCCCCTCCCAAAAACAGACCTCGGCCCGGTTAATGTGATTATCCGCTACGCCGCGTCCGATTCATCCCGGTCGGCTTCGCCCCACAGGCCGGCGCGCTGGAGCAGACTCCGAACGGTGTCGCTCGGCTCCACCCCCTGGGACAACCAATGGCGAATCCGTTCGGCTTTGAAACTGACCGTCGGCGGGTCCTGCAGTGGGTCGTAGGTCCCGACCTCTTCGACGAACCGGCCGTCGCGGGGAGATCCCGAATCGGTGACCACCACTCGATAGAAGGGGTGCTTCTTGGCCCCCATGCGTTTGAGTCTCATTCGTGCCGCCATATCGGCTTACTACCCCCTATGCTGTTGAAATTCAGAAAGAAGTTGATTCATCATCGCCTGACGAGAGCCTTTTTTGCCTTTCTTGCCCCCCAGGCCATGCCCCAGGCGCTTCATCATCTTCTGCATGGCCGTGAAATTCTTGAGCAGGCGGTTGACGTCGGCCGGGGCGGTCCCCGAGCCGTGGGCGATCCGCCGGCGGCGGGAGCCGTTGAGGACCTGCGGCCGCCGCCGCTCGTCGAGGGTCATCGAGTTG
>JAHJDS010000187.1 GCA_018812395.1 Pseudomonadota bacterium | reverse complement strand
GAGAGCGTTGCAAAAGTCGTCCTGACTTTTGCAACCAAGGACTTACAAAAAGCGTGGTTTTTGTAAGTCCTTCAAATCGCTACGTTTAACAAACCTACGCGATTTGCCGGGACGTCCATGTCCCGGATATGAGAGCGTTTTGCAACGCTCTCACTAATTACCTCAACCTGGCCGGGAGGCTGCCCGAGGACCGCGACCGGATGATCGCCCAGTTACGAGAAACCCTGACTCGGCCGGCCGAGACATTCCGGCCTCAGTTCATCGGCCGGGAATGACGCCGCCAGGAGATGATGAGCCAGACCGCGGCGATTATTGACAATATAATCTCGGCCGTGGACGTGATCGGAAAGTATTGCCACCTAAAGCCGGTGTACTTCGGCCATTCATACGACACCCAGGGAAAGAACCAGGGCATGAAGTTCCCCGCGTCCAGGATCAGATGGACCCCGTACCCGGCCAGCCACGAGACAACGGCCAGCGGCGCCCTCCTCCGGAAGATCAGCCAGACGATGAGGGTCGTCGCCGCCAAGCCGGTCAGGGAATGCCCGATCCAGCGGCCGTGGGGAGTGAGGTGGAAAATCCAGGCCAGGGGCTTGTCCAGCAAATCGGGAAACACGGCCCCGGCCAGGGCGAACCGGAAATCTATCCACCGGAAAACGCGGCTGAGCAGGTACGGGGCGGCGATGTGACCGGGCAGGAGCATGGGCCGTGACCAGATCAAGGTGGACGAATTCGACCCAGCATGGTCGCTGGCAAGGCGGGTGTCAAGTAAGACGCCGCCGGACCCGTTGCCACCACCTCGCCCAACGTGCCACACTGACAACTAACCGCGATTGGCCCTTGTAGGGAAAAGACTACGCCTGACCCATTGCCACCGCACCGCCCAACGTGCCAGAATAACAACTAATCTTGATTTACCCTTGTGGAAATAACGGGACGACACCTAGCCCAGTTGCTTCCAATCGGTCCAACGTGTCAAACTGAATATTATCTCAGTCAGTCCCTTGTAAGAAAAATAGGAGACGACACATGGTAGCCGTGGCCAGCACCATTGGTAAGTTGTGGCTGACCTTGATGCTGATCGCCAGTCCGGTCTCCGGGGCGGACAAGGCCCAGTTCCACCAGGCCTTGCGGGCGGCCCGGGCCGGGAACCACAGTGTGGCGGCCAGGATCTGGCAGGCCCAAAAGGGACTGCCCGCGGCCCAATTCAATCTGGGCGTGTTTTTCATCCGGGGCCGGGGCGTCAAGAAGGACCCGGCCAAAGCGGCCGGCCTCTTCAAGATGGCGGCGCAGGCCGGGTTCGCCCCCGGGGCCCACAACCTGGGGGTGATGCTCATTCGGGGGAAGGGTCTGCCCGCGAACGAGGCCCAGGGCGCCAAGTGGCTCCGGATCGCCGCGGACCGGGGATTCGCCCCGTCCCAGTTGCTGCTGGGCAAAATGATGCGGCGGGGCAAGGGTGTGCCCCGGGACAAGGCGCGCGGTCTGAAACTTATCCGGGCCGCGGCCACCCAAAACTATCCACCGGCCCTGTTCGAATTGTCTCTGATCCACGGCCGGGGCAAGGTCACTCCCGAGGACCGCTCCAAGTCCATCGCCCTGATGCGGCGGGCGGCGCAGGCCGGTTTCCCGGAGGCGATGTACTATATCGGCCGGCTGTATGAACGGGGCCGATACATGCTCCAGAATTTCGGGCTGGCCCACATGTGGTACAACCTGGCCGCGGTCCGGGATTATCCCCGGGCGGCCCGCCGCCGGGACGATCTGCTCCAGCGCCGGAAGATGACGCCCCAGGCCGTGGCCCGGGCCCAGCAAAGGGCCATGAAGTGGAAACCGACGGTCGTCTATCGGCCGACGTTCGTGTTCAAGCCGGTGGGCCGGCCCCAGGTCAAGAAGGTCGCCCCGCCGCCCAAGGTCGTAAAAATCGAGCCCGCGCCCACGCCCCGGGCCGCGGTGCTGGCCATGTTCCGGGCCATGGCCCAAGGGAATCTGGCGGCGGTCAGGGTCAGGGTCACGGGCAAGCTGACCGGCGCCTTTGACCGGGTCTCGGCCGACGACCTGAGAAAAATCAAGCAAGCGGGCCGCCGTTTCCGCCAGGTCGATCGGGCCACGATGGAGGGTGACCGGGCAATGGTGACGGTGGTGGTCGATCCGCCGGTGGCGGCCGACCAGAAGCGGGCCTATTTCAACCGGATGTCCCGCCGGGTGATCGGTAGTTTGCAGAGCGAGCGGGATCCGGTCAAGCGGGGTTTGCTGGAGCGTCGGCTGCACTGGCTGGCCAAGGGGCTGGATTTGATGGGTTTTGAGGTGAAGAAGCAAGGTGAGGTCTGGCTGGTCAGCCGGGTGCTGTTCGGGGGGAAGTAGGCGGGGTCAGACGCCGCGCTCCCGGTCCTTCAACAGACCGGTCTTATCGAGCGCAGTGTAAAGGACGATGCCCACCGCCACCGAGATGTTCAGGCTCCGCACCGGGCCCCAGATCGGGATCCTGACCAGAGTCTCGCCATAGCGCTCCAGCATCCTTGGCCCCAACCCGATCGTCTCCGGACCGAAACACAGAAAATCGTCCGGCTGGTAATCAAATTCTGAATACAACACACCCTGACGGGCCGAAGTCAGCACCAGCCGGGCCCCCGCATGGGCCGCCTCGAACGCGGCCCAGTCGTCCCAGACCGTCAGGTCCACATTCTCCCAATAATCCAGACCGGCCCGCTTGACCTGGGCCTCGTCCAGCGAGAAACCGAGGGGCTTGACCAGGTGCAGCCGGGTGTTCGTGGCCACGCAGGTCCGGCCGATGGACCCGGTGTTGGGCGGAATCTCGGGGCGTATCAGGACGACGTCCATTAGTTAGTGGCCTCAATGGGGCTCTTTGAGAAACGCCGTGTGGTATTCGTCCTCAACCAGGTGGCGGCGCAGCAAATCGTAGACCACGTCCACCAGGGCGTTGATCTCGTCCTCGCTGAGCCGGGGCACGAACAGCGCCAGGAAGTCGTCGTCCGAGAACTTCTGGAGCAGCATCTTGAGCGAGTTCTCGTCCGTGGCCCGGTCCAGGCCGAAGCCCTCCAGCCCGTCGTAGGTATTGATAAAATCATGGGTGTGCTTGGCCATAAAACCGGTCTCCCTGATAAGATTGGCCCCGTTTTGACAAGCGCCGGGCCCTATGGTACATCCCAACTATGGAGACGACAAACATACCAGATGATCTGACGCCCGTCATCGACTTTCACGGCCACCTCTGTCCGGGCCTGCTCATCGGCTACCGGGCCGCCAAGGCCGCCCAGGGGAGGCTGGCCGGGCCGCGGGCCGAGGACGAGGAACTGGTCTGCGTGGTCGAGAACGACTCCTGCTCCGTGGACGCCGTCCAGTTCATGACCGGCTGCACCTTTGGCAAGGGCAACCTGATCTGGCGCGACCACGGCAAGCAGGTCTTCACCTGGCTGCGGCGGCCCGACGGGGCCGGGGTGCGCCTGGCCTATATCGGTGACCTGAACCGGGAGCGCCTGCCCGACCCGGCGGCCGACAGGGCGGCCAGGGTCGAGAGGCTGCTCACCGCCCCGGACCAGGAGCTGTTCGAGATAGGCGAGCCCCAGACCGGCCTGCCGGCCGAGGCCCGGATACACAAAACCCTGGCCTGCGATCGGTGCGGCGAAGGGGTCATGGAGACCCGGACAATCAAGGACCAGGGCCAGACCTACTGTCTGCCCTGCGCTTCCACGTTGGGTCTGAAGGTCGAGCCAAAAATATGCTGAAGGCCATCGCCGATTTCCTGTTCGAGACGGGGATGCTCAACCTGACCCCCCGGACCGGGTTCCAGTTCCTGGGCAACGGCCGCCAATCAGTGGCCGCCCACTCTTTCCGGACGACGATCATCGGCCTGGTGCTCGGCCGCCTGGCCGGGGAGGGCGCCGACGTGGACGCGGACAAGGTGGTTCGGCTCTGCCTGGTCCACGACCTGACCGAGGCCCGGACCGGCGACCACAACTACATGAACAAGCGCTACGTCACCGTGGACGAGGACCAGGCCGCAAAAGATATGGCCGAGGGCCTGCCCATGGGCGACGAGTTGCTGGCGCTTGACCGCGAGTTTAGAGAGGCCCGAACCATCGAGGCCAAACTGGCCCACGACGCCGACCAACTCGATCTGATCTGCGAACTCAAGCGGGCCCAGGACCTGAAAAACCCCTACGCCGAAGCCTGGCTCCACTACGCCCTTCAGCGGCTGTCCACGGACGTCGGCCGCCAGGTGGCCGAGGCCATCCTGGCCGCGGATCACACTGACTGGTGGTTCGAGAAAAAGACCGACTGGTGGGTCAACGGCGGTGCGAAGCCGCACGGGCGTGCTTCGCGATAAACATTGGTGCCGGGGGTACTTGGTCGTCCGCGCTTGCCGCGGCCACTACGTCGGCCGCTGCACCGAGGCGGGGCTGACTTGGTGCGAAGCCACACGGGCGTGCTTCGCGCTAAACGTCTCGTAAGGTCGTTCCTTGGTCGTCCGCGCCCCCCGCCTCCAGTGCGAAGCCGCACGGGCGTAATTCGCGGAGAACGGCGTTGGTTCGCCGGTGCCACGTCCGCGCTCGCCGCCTTCACTCCGTTACGGCTCCGCTGTACATGAAGAGCGTGACGTGTAGCCTAGAGGCCCGATCGAGCACGTTTACCTCCATCCCGAGTCAGGTGGCGAGCCCGGCCGG
>JAHJDS010000186.1 GCA_018812395.1 Pseudomonadota bacterium | reverse complement strand
GGCGACGAGGCGGTGTTCATCCGGGTGGTCAAGGCCGCCTTTTCGGCCCGGCGCAAGACGCTTCTTAATTCGCTGGCCGGCGGCCTGGGGCTGCCCAAGGCCCGGGCCAGGGCGGTCATCGACGCGGCCGGGATCGACCCGGGCCGCCGGGCGGAGACGCTCAGTCCCCCGGAATTCGCGGCCCTGGCCCGGGGCGTGTCGGGCCTGGCCAACGGACCTCGCTTCCTTGACAGGTAGTCACGATACTGTTACTTTTTCGGCCTGGATGGGTCAGCCTCGCTACATCGTCGTCGAAGGCCCGCCGGGGGTCGGTAAGACCCGGCTGGCGGAGCTTTTGGCCGAGCGCCTGGACGGTCGGGCCATGGTCGAGGACGAGGCGTCGAGTCCGTTCGGCGAGGGGTACCCTCGCCTGCGGCCAAAGGACGCCTTTCAGGCCCAGATGTTCTTTCTCATTCATCGGTTTCAGCGGCTCCAGGCCCTGGGGCAGCTCGACCTGTTCGATCAGTGCGTGGTCTGCGACTGTCTATTCGCCCGCGACCGGTTGTACGCCGCCCTGGACCTGGGTGAGGCCGAGTTTTCGCTTTACGAGCAGATTTACCGCGTTCTGGAAGACCGGGTCGTCGGTCCGGACCTGGTCATCTTCCTCCAGGCCTCGGGCCAGGTGCTGATGGAGCGCATCCGCCGCCGGAAAAGGTCTTATGCCCGGCAGATATCGAGCCGATATCTGGCAAAGGTCATCGAGGCCTACAATGATTTCTTTTTTCACTACCGGGACACGGCGCTGTTGGTCATCTCGGCCAATGAACTCGACCCGGCCGGATCGGGCGGCGAGTTGGACGACATCCTGGCCCAGGTGAGGGGCCTACGCGGCGGGGTCAAGTATTACGTCCCCCTGGCGGGTTCGGCCCCGGCCTGAGACCCGGCGAGCAAGGTGAGCCATGGAAGTCATCTCCGCCCCAGAGGCCATGACCGCCTGGTCCGAGGCCCGGCGCAAACAGGACCGGCGCATCGCCCTGGTGCCGACCATGGGTTACCTCCACGACGGGCACCTGAGCCTGATCCGCTGGGCGGTCGAGCGGGCCGAGGACGCGGTGGTCTCGATCTTCGTCAACCCGACCCAGTTCGGCCCCCAGGAGGACTTCGGGGCCTATCCCCGGGACATGGAGCGCGACCTGGCGCTCTGCCGGCGGGCGGGGACGAGGGTCGTCTTCGCCCCCGAGGTCGAGGACATGTACCCGGCCGGCTTCCAGACGGTCGTCTCGGTCAAGGAGGTCAGCCGACCCCTGTGCGGCGCCACCCGGCCCGGCCATTTCGACGGCGTGGCCACGGTCGTCACCAAGCTGTTCACCATCGTCCGGCCCCATTGGGGCGTGTTCGGGGAAAAGGACTACCAGCAGTTGCTGGTCATCAAGCGATTCACCCGGGACCTGAACCTGGGCGTCGAGGTCGTCGGCCGGCCCACCCTCCGGGAGCCGGACGGGCTGGCCATGAGTTCGCGCAACAAGTACCTGACGCCCGAACAGAGGCCGTCGGCCCTGAGTCTCAGTCGATCGTTGGCCCTGGCCGAAGAGTTGGTGGCCAAAGGGGAGCGGGAGGCGGAGTCGATCTTGAGAAAAATCCGGGATATGATTGAGGCGACCCCCGGGACAGAGATCGACTACGCTGAACTCAGGGACCCTGAAACCCTGGTTCAAGTCAACCGCGTGGACAAGCCGGCGCTCCTGGCCTTGGCCGTCAAGGTCGGCCGGGCGCGCCTGATAGACAACCGAATAATAGGCTGACAGATTCATGTATCGTCAACTGCTCAAGAGCAAGATTCACCGGGCGACGGTGACCGACGCCAACCTCCACTACGAGGGCAGCCTGACCATCGACGCCGGGCTGATGGCCGAGGCCGACATCATCGACAACGAGCGGGTCTGGGTGTACAACATCTCCAACGGCCGGCGTTTTGACACCTACGCCATCTCCGGCCCCCAGGGCTCGGGCTCGATGCGCCTCAACGGCGCCGCGGCCCGCCTCGGGCACAAGGGCGACCTGATCATCGTCGTGTCGTTTATTTTCGTCGAGGAATCCGAGACGGCCCTACACCGGCCGATCATTTTGTTGGTCGACGAGATGAACCGCGTCAAGAAGCGGCTGCATCACTGACGCCGATGGGCGGCCCCGGATTCTTTTCGTAGCGACCCAACCCTGGACCAAAAGGAGCGGCATATGGCCCCGACCAGTTATCTTTTTACTTCTGAATCGGTGACCGAGGGCCACCCGGACAAGGTGGCCGATCAGATCTCCGACGCCATCCTCGACTCGATGATCGCCCAGGACAAGGCCTGCCGGGTGGCCTGCGAGACCCTGGTCACCACCGGCATGTGCATCGTCGCCGGCGAGATCACCACCGATTGCTGGGTGGACATCCCCGACGTGATCCGGAACACCATCCGGGAAATCGGCTACACCGACTCGGCCATGGGCTTCGACTGGGAGACCTGCGCCGTGATCACCAGCATCGACAAGCAGTCGGCCGATATCGCCCAGGGCGTGAACCGGGGCGATAAGATCGACAACGGCCTGTTCAAGGACCAGGGCGCGGGGGACCAGGGCCTGATGTTCGGTTTCGCCTGCGACGAGACCGAGGACCAGATGCCCATGCCCATTTACCTGGCCCACGGATTGACCAAGCGCCTGGCCCGGGTCCGCAAGAACGGCTCGCTGGGTTTCTTGCGTCCCGACGGCAAGAGCCAGGTGACCGTCCAGTACGAGGGCGGCCGGCCGAAACGGGTCGAGGCGGTGGTCATCGCCGCTCAGCACTCGCCGGACGTGCGCTATTCGGTCCTCAAGGAGGCGATCATCCGGGAGGTGATCCGCAAGGTCATCCCCGAAGACCTGCTGGACGCCGACACCAAGTTCCACATCAACATGACCGGCCGGTTCGTCATCGGCGGGCCGCACGGCGATTGCGGCCTGACCGGACGCAAGATCATCGTCGACACCTACGGTGGTCAGGGCAGCCACGGCGGCGGCTGTTTCTCGGGCAAGGACCCGTCCAAGGTCGATCGCTCGGCGTCCTACATGGCCCGACACGTGGCCAAGAACCTCGTCTCCGCCGGTCTGGCCCGGCGCTGCGAGGTCCAGTTGGCCTACGCCATCGGCGTGCCCGAGCCGGTGAGTGTCATGGTCAACTCCAAGGGCACCGGACAGGTCCCGGACGAGCGGCTGGCCCAGGCCGTCCAGAAGATCTTCGACTTCCGGCCGGCGGTCATCATCGAGTACCTCGATTTGCTGCGCCCCATCTTCAAGGACACGGCCTGCTACGGCCACTTCGGCCGCCAGAACCCCAACTTCACCTGGGAACGGACCGACCGGATCGAAGACCTCCAAAAGGCCGCCGGCTGAGAGTTCGGCGACCAGGAATTCGACGAGACGCCGCCGTCTCGTTTACAAAACGGCCGCCCGGGTCTAATCCGATCCGGCGGCCCGATGAGGACACCAAGACGTGGATTATGACATCAAAGACCTGAGCCTGGCCGACGCCGGGCGACTGCGCATCGAGTGGGCCAACCGGACCATGCCGGTCCTCAACCTCATCCGGGAGCGTTTCGGGCGCGAAAAGCCGCTAACCGGCCTCAAGCTGGCCGCCTGCCTGCACGTGACCACCGAGACCGCCTCCCTGGCCCAGACCCTCAAGGCCGGCGGGGCCGAGGTGTTCGTGTGCGCCTCCAACCCGCTCTCCACCCAGGACGACGTGGCCGCCTCCCTGGTGGCCCACGACCAGGTCCCGGTCTTCGCCGTCTGCGGCGAGGACAAGGACACCTACTACCGCCATATCAACGCCGTGATCGACCTCGGCCCGATGATGACCATGGACGACGGCGCGGACCTGGTGTCCACCCTGCATAACGAGCGGCGCGGCGACCAGGGACCGGTCATCGGCGGCACCGAGGAGACGACCACCGGCGTCATTCGCCTCCGGGCCATGGCCGCCGACGGCGTGCTGGCCTACCCGATCATGGCCGTCAATGATGCGAGGACGAAACACTTCTTTGACAACCGCTACGGCACCGGCCAGTCCACCCTGGACGGCATCCTGCGGGCCACCAACCGCCTGCTGTCCGGGAGCGTGTTCGTGGTCTGCGGCTACGGCTGGTGCGGCCGGGGCGTGGCCAGCCGGGCCCGGGGTATGGGCGCCCGGGTGATCGTCACCGAGGTCGATCCCTTGCCCGCCCTCGAGGCGGTCATGGACGGCTTCCAGGTGATGCCCATCGCCCAGGCCGCCCAGATCGGAGACATCTTCTGCACCCTGACCGGCGACATCAACGTCATCCGGAAGGAACACTTCGCCACCATGAAGGACGGGGCCATCGTCGCCAACTCCGGCCACTTCAACGTCGAACTCGACCTGGACGGACTTAGCCGGATCACCACCGCCACGCGGACCATGCGCGACCACGTGGTCGAGCACAAGCTCGAAGACGGCCTGTGCGTCTACGTCCTGGCCGAGGGCCGGTTGATCAACTTGGCCGCGGCCGAAGGCCACCCCTCCTCGGTCATGGACATGAGCTTCGCCAACCAGGCCCTGGGCGCGGAATACATGCTCCAGAACAAGGGGAAGTTCGACAACACGGTCCTGGACGTGCCCCTGGACATCGACCAGGAGATCGCCCGGCTCAAACTCGAGGCCATGGGCGTCGAGATCGACGCCCTCACCCCCGAGCAGCAGAAGTACCTCTCCTCCTGGGACATGGGTACGTAGGTGCCACTCGGCACACGAGTGATTCGCGGTGCGAAGCCGCACGGGCATGCTTCGCGAAGGACATTGAGCGATTCATTAACGTCCACCTCCGCGCTTGCCGCCTCCACTCCGTTTCGGCTCCGCTGTACATGAAGAACGTAGCGCGTAGCCGGTCCATTTGAACGCGCACGTCTACCCAAATCCCGGGCCAGGTGGCGAGCCCGGCCGCTCTCACAAAAAGCGGGCCGAGGCTCGCCAATCGCCCGCCCCGAGCATCCACTCACAAAGAATATAGTGGGTGGCCCAGACAGCTTGCTGTCTGGGTGCCGCAGGCACCAGAGGCCTGTCCCGAACGCTGGCTTAGGCCCAAACGGACAGTCAAAGGAAAGAATCGACAGACGATCTTCTTCCTCAATCGCCCCTCACTTTGTCCTTCTCCCCGTCCGGGGAGAGGGAACAAAGCTATCTGGTTCGATTTCCGGAGACACCCTGTTCAAGGACAGGCTTAACTTTGTGGCTAACATGCGAGCGCATTACTTTTTCGCGCGCCCTTGTCCAGCCCTTCTTTGGACAAGACATTTATAAATTAGTCCGATAAAAACTTGCTATCACTGATACTCGCTGGCGATTCCGCATAAGATTCGGGAACCGTTTGGTCAATATAGCCTAAGAGATTTGAAATGTGGCGAGAATGATTCCTTCCTCTAACTATTAGATCCTGAGCAAAATACCAATTAGGCTCGTTTTTACTGTCATTCCATAGAAGTCGTAAGGAACCCTTGAAACTATAATAATATTGCGCAGCGGCGAGCCAGGTTGCCGACAACCATCGTGGCCCCTTTTCATATAAAAATCTGTCCACCAGACCTTTGGGATCTTCCCGTGAATTTTTGGAAATCTGTTTTAATAACTCGATATTCTTGGTAGTTATAGCCTCTTGAAGGGCCTTTGTTGACCCGTCAATGTCTCTAATCCATTCTTCCAATCGCCATTGTACTTCAAAGATAAAATGAGCGTTCGGAAGTAACTCCATCTGACGAATTTTCCTGTCATCATCAATGCTGTTTTTCGCCAGGATCAGAGACTTGCGAGTTAGATAGGTCTGATATGCGACGATTAATAAGGCAATGAAGGTTAACACCAGCGCAATTATTGTGAGCAGATTTGTAAGATTCAACTTTTCGCCCCTAATTCCATAACAGGCATATAATAAATCGTGAGTGTTAAGGACGGTCTTTATAAATTCGAACATTGACTAGATCGGCCAATATAAGTTGACGGAAAGTTACCATTGCTTTTCCAAATATCGCCCAACCGCATCACAGCGAGCCACTCCGCACATTTGTTCCCGTATCATAATCTACGCTTACCCGATGGTTTGTCAATCCCTCCGGAACTTAGGAGTGGCGGACGCCCCCCTACTTGCGCTTACGGTAAAAGGACTTGGGGATCGGGTGGGGCCGGGAATCGCCCTTGGCGATCAGTTCCAGTTGATAGTCGATGATCTTGGCCAGGATGCCGGTCTGAAATTTGGGCACGTTTTTGAGACCCTTGAGTTTTTTGAATCGGGCCTTGGCCGCGGCCAGGCGGCCCAAGCGGCGCTCCAGGTCGCCGGCCACCATCACCGCCACCTGCCACCGGCCCTCTTGGGGCGAGCGCTTGGCCATGCCTTGATCAAAACAGGTCACCGCCTCCACGGCGTATTGTCGCCATTTTTTCGCCTGGTGCTCGACCTGCCACGAGGCCTTGAGCAGGGTGTGGGCCACCACCAGGGCGTCCCGGTTAAGGTGACGGAAGATGCGCGACAGCAAGTAATAGGACGGGCTGTCCTTGGCCAGGGCCCGGTACCCCGGCGTATTGACCAGGGTCTTGATCCGGGCCAGGTCCGCGGCCGGAATCTTCCGGCTGTAGATCACCAAGTGGCACTTGGGGCAGACCGGGATCATCCACGGTGCGGGGTAGGGGCCGATCGGTTTCAGGTCCAGCCGGCGGCCGAACATGGTCCCCGAGACGTCGACAATGGCCGTGAAATGATGCCCGCACAGGGGGCAGGTGACCTTGACCCGCATCGGCCGGCGGGCCTGGGCCAGGGACAGGGTCAGGCCCAAGGTCAAGATCAGGGCCAGGGCGACGATCCGTCTGAACATGGCGATGCTCCTGTAAGTGACTCACCCACTTGGACCGTTCATTACCACAAGGAGTTCCCGTGCTGAAATCTTTTTGCGTCTCATCCGGGTCAGCCGGCCACAAGCGGTTGACCCCGGGGCTGGTCGTCGTGTTAGAAAATTTGGACCGGGAATTATATTCTAAGTCGGGGGGCGAGGTGATCGGAAGCGAGTTCATGAGTTTGAGGAACCGGGGTCTTATCCTGGGAGCGACCCTGTTCGTCGGGGTCCAGGCCGGGCCGGCCCTGGCCGGGGTGCATACCATTCAGCCGGGAGTCAAGCTCTATCAGGCCCCGGGGGCCGCCTCAAAGGTGCTGGCCCGCCTGGACCACAATCAGACCCTCAAAAACATCGACCGCCAGGGCTCCTGGCTCAAGGTCCGGACCCGGACCGGGCGGGTCGGCTACGTCCTTCAGCGCTTTATCAGCCGGGTCTGGATCAAGGTTTACAAGCAAGAGCGGCGTCTGTACCTGATGCGGGACGGCAGGGTAGTAAAAACCTATCGGATCGCCCTGAGCCCGACCAATCCCCTGGGGGACAAGATCCGGCAAGGCGACGCCGCTACCCCTGAAGGCCGTTTCTTCCTGTGTGAGATGATCCCCCGGCCCCAGGCGGCCCGGTACGGGGCCCGCTCCCTGCGCCTGAGTTATCCGAACATCGAGGACGCCCGCCGAGGGCTGAGGCAAAGGCTCATCTCGTACCGAGCCTTTCGGGCCATCGTCCGGGCCATCCGGGCCGGGAAGACGCCGCCCCAAAATACCAAGCTGGGCGGCTCGATCCGGATCCACGGCGGGGGCTCGAAGCGAGACTGGACCCTGGGCTGCATCGCCCTGGAGGACCGGGACGTGATCGACCTCTACGCCCGGGTGAGGCCGGGCGTCCGGGTCGAGGTCTACCGGTCCGCGGCCGTTGACCGCCGCCTCAACTCTCCGGGGTATTTGGGCCGCCTGGTCCTGGCCGGGGCCCGGGCCCAGGTGGCGGCCCGGGCCTATTACTCGTCCCGGGCCACGGCCGAGTTTCGACTGAAATTTCCGGGCGGCGACATCCCAAGGGACTGGGCGGTCTGCACCGACGTCATCATCCGGGCCCTGCGCCGGGCCGGGATCGATCTCCAGGCCCTGGTCCATGAGGACGCCCTGGTCCATCCCCGGCGCTATAAACGCTGGATCAGGCGGCTGAACTACAATATCGACCATCGGCGGACCAGGAACATCCAGATTTGGCTGACCCACCACGCCCTGGTCCTGCCGACCAAGGTTAACCATAAGACCCTCGCCACGTTCCGGCCCGGGGATATCGTCACCCTGGACACGGGCATCCGCAACGGCACGGTGTTCGATCACATCGGCATCGTCGCCCGGGCCAAAGACGCCCGGGGCGTGCCCCTGGTGATCAACATCTGGACCGTGGGCTTTCGCACCTCGGCCATGAGCCTCTTGGGCCATAAATACCCGACAATGGTCGGCCACTTCCGGCTGACCAACCCTCTTGATTATCAGTAAGTCAACGGGGACAAAGAGGGGGCGATCGGGTGACGACGCCCCGCTTCATTCAATAATCTCTATTCGCGTCGCGGCAGTACCGGGCGCGGCCCGCCCGCTTTACAAAGGAGGGGGCGGGTTGCGCCATCTGGCGACTAGTCATGAACTTTGTATAGAGGAACCGCGTGCAAAAAAAACGTCCGGTCACTCGACGTGACTCCGGACGGTATCAGAGATGGGCGATTGGGTAGCCGTCCCCGGGGTCACCCCGGAGACGGCCGGCGGTTGTCACTTCCTGGCCTACGGCCCGCCCATGTAACCGTAGGGGAATGAGGTCGGGTCGCGATCCTGGAAAAAGTTCGGGGTGGGCCGAGGGAGATAGCCGGTTCCCTTCATCGCCGGACTGGCCGGTTGGCCGGCCGGCGGAACCGGGGCGAACAAGGCCCCGCACCCGGCCGCCAGAACGCTGAGCGCCAAGACCAATACTAACAGCCGTCGCATGGTGTCCTCCATAATTCCTAGTTCTGCCGTAAAGATAACCACCCATTTCAGGACAATCAACGAGGGGGGCAACAAATTCCGGGGGGGTTCAACGGCCGGCGGCCGGGGCCCGGGGCTCGCATCCGATCGGGCGTGATCATCGGGGGCAAGGCGGGGCCAGGCCGGTCAATCCAGAGTTGGGTTTCGTCCGTGGTCCTGATTTTAGAACGAATAGTTCGACAATCGGGCTCAGTCGGCCCCTTTTTCATCCAACACAGAGCGCAGCACCTTCAACGCCTGGTTGACCACGGGCATGCCGGCGTAGGTGAACACCTGGAAGATGGTCTCGGCGATCTCCTCGGCCGAACAGCCCACGTTGAGCGCGGCCCAGATGTGGAGCCTTAGTTCCTCGGTCCGCCCCAGGGCGGTCAGGGCGGCGACGGTCACCAGTTGCCGGGTCGGGTGGGGCAGCTTCTGGCGGGAGTACATCCGGCCGGTGATGAACAGGGACAGGTCCCGGGCCAGGTCGGGGTCAAAGGAGCGCCACAAGGCGTAGGGCACCTCCCCCTGGTAGCCGTCAAAATAGAGCTTGGCCGTGGCCTGGGTCTTTTCCTTTAGATCGTCGGACATTTTTGTGATCTCCTTAAAAAAAACGGCCATCCCGCCGAAACCCACCCGGTCCCGGACGAGATGGCAGCTTTAAGGGCCGGTCAAGGCCGGGGGCCATCAATCGAGACGGCAGACGTCGCAGACCTTCATGATCGGCGGCCCGGCCTTTTCCAGGGCCGCCCTGAGCGCGGCCTCGTCATCCACCCGCACCCGAACCACGCTCTTGCGAATCCCGGCTTCTTCCTTCTGGAAGGTGATGATGCTGACCAGGTACCCGCCGGCGTCCCGAATAGTTTTGAGGGTTTCCATCAGGGCGCCGGCCCGGTTCTCCAGATCGAGTTCGAGCCGGACGCTGGGAATGCCCAGGCCCAGGATCTCGACAAAGGTGCCCAGGATGTCCGACTTGGTGACCAGGCCGACGAACTTGCCGTCCTCGACCACGGGCAGGGCCCCGATATTGTGCTCGTGAATGAGCTTGGCCGCCTCCTCGATGGGCGCGTTGGCGTCCACGGTGATCGGCTTTTTGGTCATCAGGTCTTTGATGGTGATGCTCGACAGCAGGTAGTTCAACTCATAGACGGACAGGGACGTGGCCGCCGAGGGCGAGGCCTTGGCCAGGTCCCGGTCGGTGACAATGCCCACCACCCGACCGTTGTCCACGACCGGCAAGTGACGGATGCCTTTGTCCTGGACGATGTTGATGGCCTTCTTGAACGAGTCATCGGGGCTCAGGGTAATGGCATCGGAAACCATGCGCTTTTTGACGATCATGGTCCACCTCCGGCAAGGGTTCGTCTGACGGCGATTTCGGGCTTATTTCTACAAGATATTTGTTGTCCGCCGTCAAGTCAATGTCGGTTCGGTTTAAAAAGGGATTTGGCCGGGGTCGAGGGTCGGCGGTTATGACTTGCCAGCGGTCGACCTTGCGGCGTAAAAAGGGTGGAACATGGCGTTCACGGACGGACATAGAATCAGGTGCGGGGTCGGCCTGATCCTGGCGTTGGTGGTGTTCGCATCAAGCCCGCCCGGAAAGGCGGGGCCCGCCACCATACCGGGCGGCCGAGACCTGATCGAGGCGGTCAGGGCCGGTGACGAGGCCCGGGTGCGGGCGGTGTTGCGCCGTCACCCCCAGGCCATTGACGGGGCCGACGCCTGGGGTCGGACGGCCCTGCACTGGGCGGCGGTGGAGGGGCACGTCAATCTGGCCGAACTGCTGCTCGACGCCGAGGCGGACGTGAACGCCGAGAACCGGGACGGCGAGACGCCGCTGCACGAGGCCGTGTTCCGGGGTTGGGCCGGACTGGCCCGACTGCTGTTGGCCCGGGGGGCCTACGTCAACGCCCGGAACAAGGTCGGCGTTACGCCGCTCCACTACGCGGCCGGCCTGGGCCGGCGGCAGTTGGTCGAGATCCTGCTGGACAAGGGGGCCGAGGTCAACGCCCGGACCGTCACGGGGCTGACGCCCCTGGCCTCGGCCCGGCGAAGCCGGCGCCCGGCGGTGGCCCGGCTCCTTCGGCTGCGGGGCGGCGTCGAGGGTGGGACCCCTGGCCGGCGGCCCGGCCCTAAAGGACGCCCGACCGCGTCACCGAGGACCTCCCCTGGTCCGGCCCGGACCAGGGCCGCGGTGTCCGACGTGGTCCGGGCCTTTTTCCGGGCCGGGGCCCGGGGCGACGTCCGGCGACTGAGGCGTCACGCCACCGGTAAGATGCTGGACGGCCTGCCGTCTTCCGGCGATGATCTGTATGAGTTCCTGCGGATCGTCTGTATCGGATTCGAGTCCGTGGGCCGGGTGCAGGCGGTCGGCCGCCGGGCCACGGCCGAGGTTTTTTTCAACGAAGCCCTGATGGTCGATCTATTCATTCGCGCCCGCTGGGGCCGGATCGTGCATCCCCGCCGCCAGCGGCTGGCCAAAAAATTCGTGCGTCACAAGATGCAATCGGAAATGGGCCGGATCAGCCTGATCCTGGTCCACAAGGCCGGACGCTGGCTGGTGGCCGACCTCTTGCTGGAACGTTGACGTCAGATGGGACCGCTTCCCTCGAGGCCGTCGGGGCCGGGCCGAATTGGGGAAGGCGAAATTCGAGTTCCGGGCGGCACGGCACAGGGCCATATTGACCGCCCGGGTCCGTCGTCATATGATGTGGCGATTGTTTCAACCGGGGAGGAGCAGTGTATCTCTCGCGTCTCAAGATTAGGACCGACGAGTTTCCCAGCCACAAATTCTATCCGTTCTCCTTGCCATGCATCCAGAACACCCCTGAAGTTGACCTCGACGCCCGGGTCGTTTTTTTCGTGGGCGAAAACGGCACGGGCAAATCGGCCGTCCTGGAGACTCTGGTCCGTCGGGCGGGCCTGCACGTCTGGGGAGGACAAAAAACCCACCCCGTGCACCGCAATCCCTTCGAGGCCCGGCTGTGGGAATTCGCCGAGGTCGCCTGGCGCCAATACCACAAGTACGGCTTCTTTTTCCGGGCCGAGGCCTTTTTCAATTTCGCGTCCTCAGTGGACGATCTGGAGATGGACGCCCCGGGTCGCCTCCGGTTTTACGGGGGACGATCCTTTCACCAGCAATCCCACGGCGAGTCGTTTCTCCAGTTCTTCAGTTCGTACTGTTTCCAACTGGCCGGCATCTACGTCATGGACGAGCCCGAGGCGGCCCTGTCGCCCCGGAGCCAGGCCAAGTTCCTGCGGATCATGGCCGGCCACGACGCCCGGGAGGACTCGCAGT
Organism: Pseudomonadota bacterium; assembly: GCA_018812395.1. Taxonomy (GTDB): domain Bacteria; phylum Desulfobacterota; class Desulfarculia; order Desulfarculales; family JAHJDS01; genus JAHJDS01. The sequence continues at coordinate 597 of JAHJDS010000186.1, read as the reverse complement.
TCATCATCGCCACCCACTCGCCCGTGCTGCTCTCCTTTCCCGGGGCCAAGATCATCTCCTTTGACGGCGGCCGACTGGAACAGGTGGCCTACGAGGATCTGGAGCACGTCCGATTCTACCGGCAATTCATGGCCGACCATCAGGCCTATCTCGAGGAGTTGTTCGAGGGCGTCGAGCCCGCCCGGCCCCCGGACATGTTCGATCCGGAGTTGATCAGCCTGTTCAAGATGGACAGGTGAGATAGACGCCCGGGCCCGCGACCCGGAGGTCCGGTCCCCGCGGCGCCGGCGGCCTCGGGCTAAGGCGTGGCCTGGCCGGCGATGATGGTCTTGAGGATGCCGGCCGTCTTCTGGAACTGATCCGTGTCCTTGCCGGCCTTGCAGATCAGGAGCGAACCCTCGATGACGCTCATAATCAGCAGGGCCAGGGCGTCGCCGTCGGTCTCGGCGTCCAGTTGGCCCGCCTCCTTTGCCTGACCGATCAGGGACTCCAGCATCTCTTTCCAGCGAATGAAAAAGCGGTTGGCGGCCGAGGCCAGCTTGCGGTTCGTGTCGCCCAGCTCCAGGGCGAAGTTGCCGAAAAATCACCCCCCCCGGC
>JAHJDS010000185.1 GCA_018812395.1 Pseudomonadota bacterium | reverse complement strand
GTCCGCCCCGCCCGGGCCGCCCTCTCCGGACCAGACGTCCCCGCCGCCGGGGGACGGCGCCGCGGTTATGGCCGCGTCCCTTCCCGGGGTCAGGTTATACGACCGTTTCCGGGGCGAGAGCGACAAGGTCGACGGCTTCCACCTCTCCTTTGCCGACCTGATGAGCCTGCTCCTGGTGTTTTTTGTCGTCATGTTCGCCATGACCGCCGGCCGTCCGGCCAAGGTGGCGACGGCCTTCACGGGCAATATCGGTCCCGACGTGCCGCCCAAGCCGGTGGCCCGGCCGTCCCGGACCGGGGCCGACCCGCTGCTGTTCGCCGCGGCCGGGACCAACGACGGTCTGGTCAAGGACGCCCTGCACCGCCGGCAATGGGCCGCCACCCGCGGCCGGAGCCGGCGGCAACTGGCCGTCAGCGGTCTGTTGGGGGCCGATTCCCGGCCCGACCTGGAACGCCGCCGCCGCCGGTTGGCCGGGTTGCTGGCCGGCATGCGCTTGCTGGCCGACGCGGCTGTTCGCCCTGGCGACATCCGCGTCTACACCGATCAGCATCAACTGGTCATCGTCCTGGCCGAGCGGATCACCTTCGCCTCGGCCCAGGCCGGACTTTTACCTGACGCCCAAAGACTGCTGCCCAAACTGGCCCGGCTGATCCAGGCCTCGGATTTGCGGGTCCTGGTCCAGGGCCACACCGACGATCAACCCCTGCACGGCGGACGGTTCCCCACGAACTGGGAACTCTCCGCCGCCCGAGCCGCGGCCGTGGCCCGTTTTCTGATCCAGGTCGGCGTCTCGGCGGCGAGCGTGTCCATTCAGGGCTTCGCCTCGACCCGGGCCGTGGCCGACAACGATTCCCCCCAGGGCCGAGCCAAAAACCGCCGGGTGGAAATCCGGCTCAGCCTGCCTCCCGGGGCATGATCGGCCTTGATCTTCCCCTCGGCCGGAGGCGATTCGCCCCCCCCCTCCTGACCCCCCGGTTTCGCCACCGTCAATCGGCGTCATTTGACCCAATTCCTCTGTTGTCGGCCCCGGCTCTGGCCCGGGGGACAGGCTTGAAATGCCGCTCCGGAGGGCTTATAGTAGAGTCGTGGGGGGGGGGCTTGTGGCCCCTCGATTGCTGGGGTCCGAGAACGGAGGAAGGGCCGCCCGGCAGGGGGGAGGTGTCAACCGACCTTCGCGAAAGGAAGTTTCGTGGCAGAAAAAAAATCCAGGTTGCCCGACCAGAAGGAACTCGAGCGCGAGCTGTCGGAATACCTGTCCAAAAAATACGGCGACAAGGTCAAGGGCTGGTCGTACCGGATCGCGCCCGAGCCGGGGACGTTCGCCCCTGGTGAGGACGAGGACGGCTGGTGCGGCATCAAGTTCGACATGAAGCCGGCCGAGTTGCTAGCCTATCTGGACCGGTACATCGTCAAGCAGGACGAGGCCAAGGCCATCCTGGCCACCAAGGTCTGCACCCACTTCAACCGGATCAAGTTCTTCGAGCAGCGCCGCCCCTGCGCCAACGGCGACTCGGTGGGCCTGATCAAGAACAACGTCATCATGGTCGGCCCCACCGGCGTGGGCAAGACCTACATGGTCAAGCTCATCGCCGAGAAGCTGGGCGTGCCCTTTGTCAAGGGCGACGCCACCAAGTTCAGCGAGACCGGTTACGTGGGCGGCGACGTCGAGGACCTGGTCCGCGACCTGGTGGCCGCGGCCGACGACGACCTCGAGCTGGCCCAGTACGGCATCATCTACATCGACGAGATCGACAAGATCGCCTCGGCCCAGAACGTCTGGGGCCTCGACGTCTCCCGGACCGGCGTCCAGCGGGCCCTGCTCAAGCCCATGGAGGAGACCGAGGTCGACCTCAAGGTCCCCCACGACCCCATCAGCCAGATCCAGGCCATCGAGCGCTACCGCAAGACCGGCAAGAAGGAGAAGCGGGTCATCAATACCCGCCACATCCTGTTCATCGTCAGCGGGGCCTTCAACGGCTTGAGCGACATCATCCAGCGCCGGGTCAGCCACCAGCCCATCGGCTTCGGCCAGCCGGCCCAGGAGAAGACCGAGGCGGAGGCCTATCTGACTCAGGTCACCGCCCGGGACCTGATGGACTACGGCTTCGAGAGCGAGTTCATCGGCCGGCTGCCGGTGGTGGCCGTGTTCGAGACCCTGTCCGCCGCCGACCTGCTGGCCATTCTCCACAATCCCAACAACCCGATCCTGGTCAGCAAGCGCCGCGACTTCGCCGCCTACGGCATCGACATCCGCTTCGAGGCCGAGGCCCTGCGGATGATCGCCGAGCGGGCGGCCGAGGAGAAGACCGGCGCCCGGTCCCTGGTGTCGGCCATCGAGCGGGTCCTGATCCACTTCGAAAAGACCCTGCCCAGCACCGACGTCAAGGAACTCCTGGTCACGGCCGAGATGGTCGGCGACCCGGGGAGCGAACTGGCTCGCCTGCTCGAGGGCGACTTCCGCCCCGACGCCGCCGAGCGCCTGGTCCTGGCCCGCCGGCGGGATCACGACTTGATCAAGGCTTCGGCCCGGGAAAGGCAGCCCGATTTCGTGGGCCGGTTCGCGCCGCCCTTTTCCGAGGAGCGCCTGGACCTGGTCACCAAGCTGTTCTTCGACCACGGCGCCGACCTGGGGGCCGCCTTCGAGGCCGTGCTGGCCGGTGTCCGGCAGGTCGAGGATTACGAGGCCGGGTTCTTCGACCGGACCGACGTCCAGCTCCGCTTCGCCGACGAGGCGGTGGACCGGATCCTGCAAAAGGCCCGGGAGGCGGAAGTCGACCCGGCCGAGGTCTGCGCCGGCTTCAACGAGGAATTCGAGGCCGGCTTCCGGCTCCTCCGGGACAAGACCGGCCGCCGGGAATTCGTCGTCGAGGCCGAGGGCGTCGACGACCCCGAGGCCTTCCTCAACTCGCTGATCCAGCTCAGCTACCGGGAGCCCTTGACCACGGGGCAGGGATAACCGCCGCCCATGATCGGCGTTTCTAAGCTCTACTGCGGCACGGTCGAGCCGAGTGACGCCCTGCGCTACGGGCGCCACTCCGGCCGCCTGCCCTCCCATCTGCTCCAGTTCTCGGCCGACAAGAAGCCGGTCGTGGTGTTCAACGCCACCCGGGCCTGCAATCTCCGGTGCATCCACTGCTACGCCCACGCCGACGGCGCCGTGGCCCCGGACGAGCTGACCACCGACGAGGCTTTGCGGGTCATCGACGACCTGGCCGACTTCGGCGCGCCGGTGATCCTCTTCTCCGGCGGCGAGCCGCTGGTCAGACCCGACATCTTTGACCTGGCGGCTTATGCCGTGGGCAAGGGGCTGCGGGCCGTGTTCTCGACCAACGGGACGCTCATCACCTCGGCCGTGGCCGAGCGCCTGGCAAACCTGGGCCTCAGTTACGTCGGCATCTCCCTCGACGGCCTCGAGGCGACCCACGACCGATTCCGCCAAGTGCCCGGCGCGTTTAGGCGGGCCCTCGAGGCGGTGGACAACTGCCAGGCGGCCGGCCTCAAGGTCGGCCTTCGGTTCACCATTTTTCGTCACAACGCCCCGGAAATCCCCGGCGTGTTCGATTTGCTCGAAGAGCGCCAAATCCCGCGCATCTGTTTCTACCACCTGGTCTACGCCGGTCGGGGCACGGACCTGATCGACCAGGACCTGTCGCCGGCCGAAACCCGGGACGCGGTCGATGTGATCCTGGACCGGACCAGGGAGATGTTCGACCGCGGGTTTTCGCCGGAAGTCCTGACCGTGGACAACCACGCCGACGGGCCGTACATCTATCTGCGCCTCTTGCAAGAGGACCCGGCCCGGGCGGCCGAGGTCTTGGAGCTTTTGAAGATGAACGAGGGCAACTCGTCGGGCCGAGGGATAGGGTGCATCAGTTGGGACGGGTCGGTGCACGCTGATCAATTCTGGCGGCACCACTCTTTCGGCAACGTCCGGGAGAGAAAATTCTCCGAGATCTGGACGGACACGTCGGATGAGTTGCTGACAAAACTCAAGGACAAGCGGCCGCACTTGCATGGCCGGTGTACGGGGTGCAATTGGCTGGACGTATGCGGCGGCAACTTCCGGGTAAGAGCGGAAGCGGTGGGCGACCTCTGGGGCCCGGACCCGGCCTGCTATCTGACCGATGAGGAGATTGCCTGATAGGCGTCGATTCCGCGTTGATCTACGTCACCAGGCTTTACCCAGATCATGAGAAGACCAGACAGAGGATCAGGGCACTGCCTAAAAGCAACCTCCTGGCCAGACCGACCCACTTCTGGTGCGGGTGGGCCGGCCCGGCCGGGTGAAGGGTTGATCGGCGTCAAGACGGGGCAGACATCTCGGCCACCCACGGCTCAGCGCGAGGCCCGGGCCGGCGGCCGGAACATCAGGCAGGGCGACAACCACCGCCGCCTCGAACCGGATCGGCACCGTCGGGCCCGAGCCGGTTCGGCATCCAGCAGAAGATTCCCATTGCCGCCCGTGACCCGGTCAATGCTCTCGAACCCGCCCCGCAGACCGGGATACGAGAACCACATGTTGAACCGCTCCCCCTTCCCGGCGTCGCGGTAGCGGGCCAGGATCGCCAATCGTGCGTCCATTAGACTGACATCGGTCATCGCCTCTCCTCCTTCCCGGGTATCGAACCCCCGGCCGTTCGTGGCCCGATCAATCGCCTCGAAACTGTCCCGCAGCCCGGGATAGGACAGCCACAGGCAAAACCGCTCCCCCGGCCCCAGGTCGCGGTAGCGGGCCAGGACCTCCAGCCGGGCGTCCATTTGTTGTTCGTCAGACATTTTTTCTCCTCCAGTTGACGTAGACGATGAACGGCCTTCGAACCGGACCAACGGCCGTCCGATTAATTAGATGCCCGTCGATTTAAGTGCATATCCACCGTGCATATGCACCTAATATGGCCAACAAATCACCGCCCCCGGCCGGACCCCGCGGAGGCGGCCCCGAGGGACGAAACCCGCCGGCGCCCCCTCGAACCGATGCCTACCCGACCACGCCACGACTGGGCCCCACCGGACCCCGGGGCCTCGGCCGGCCGGCCGACGGTCCGGTCAAGCCTTCCCAAGCGCACTTGGCCTATGCCGTCATCTGGATTCCGGTCCAGGGCGTCAAAGCCGTCCCGCAGACCGGGATGAGCGAACCAGAGGTTGAATCGCTCCCGAGGCGTTCCCCGACAATACCGGCCCAGGTTTACGGGGCGATAATCGACCTTGTCGTCCATGTCTCGTCCTCCTGTCTATTTAGACCCTCGGCCGCGGCCGATTGTGACCGGGGTTTGGTCCGCTCGGTCCGCGTTAGTGCATATGCACGGTGTATATACACCTAATAACATAAAAAATATTAACCCTTCCGGCAGAGGGACACCAGGTCGGCCAGGCCGCCCCGGACCTGATCCCAGCGGTCGCGGCCCAGTTCGCCGACGACCTCCTCCTGGGCCTGCCGCCACAGGGGATAGGCCTGGCGCAGGATCTCTACACCGCCCTTGGTCAAAGACACCAGCCTCTCCCGGCGATCATCACCCGGCTCGACCCGGATCAGGCCCCGGCGCTCGAGCGGACCCAGATTGCGGGTGACCGTGGTCCGGTCCATGACCGCGTACCGGGCCAGGCGGCCGACGTTCACCGGCTGGCAGTAATTGACCACGGCCAGCAGGGTCAACTGGGTGATCCGCAAGTCCACCGGCTTGAGGTGGCGATCATAGAGCTGGGTGACGGTCCGCGTCGCCTGCCGGAGATTGTAGCAGACGCAGGCGTGCCCCATGGCCGCCGGATCAAGCGGCTTCTTTGGCGGGCGGTTCGGCTTTGACGTCTTCTTGGGCTTGGTGACCATGTTTTCCGGCTTCCGTAATCCAGGGCCACCCCTGGTGGGCGGCGTTTCTGTATAGGAGTATATACACCTAATCGGGTGTTGTCAAGTCGAAATCATCAACCCCCGCCGCCGGTCGCCCCCGAGGGAGGACCGGACTCCTTGCGTCCGGAAAGAGATGTTGGCAAGATGAGACAGGTATACGTTCGGGCCCGGCCAGGGGCCTTTTCGGATTTTTGCGGAAAATGCCGGACAGGAGGCCGCCATGAATCAGTTCCCGCACCTGTTTTCGCCGCTTAGGGTGGGCGGTCTGGAGCTGGCCAACCGGATCACCATGGCCCCGCTGTTCATGGGTTACGCCGAGCCGGGCGGCGAGGTGGGACGCCGGTCCCTGGCCCATTACCAAGAGATGGGGGCCTCGGGGGCGGCCCTGGTGGTGGTCGAGAGCGCCCTGGTGGACGTCCGGGGCCAAGGCGGGCCAAACACGCTGCGGGCGGACGACGACCGTTTCCTGGAGGGGCTGTCTCGCCTGGCCGAGGCCATCAAGGCTGGCGGGGCCCTGGCGGCGCTGCAGCTCAACCACCCCGGCCGCTACGCCATGGTGGACGATCCGGTG
>JAHJDS010000184.1 GCA_018812395.1 Pseudomonadota bacterium | reverse complement strand
CGGTGAAGGATGATCCTTTCACCGGTATAGGCGACCCGGTTGAGGATCTCGGCGAGTTCCTTCCGGGCGTCGCTGGCGCTGAGGCGAGTCATGACTTCACCCTCGCGTACATGATAGACGTTATATCCTTCATGTACAATTTGGCACGGCCGGGCCTGATTGTCAAGTGTCTTTCACGGCCATCAAGTGGTCGATGATGGCCGGTAACTCCATCACATGAGGAACTGAAAAGGAAGGGACGAAGGGGAGCGCGAACTCCCCCTCGTCGCCCCGGACGACGCAACGTCCAAAGCAGGCTAAGCCCCCTTCCGGTGTGCGGATCCGCACAGCCGTGAACACTATCACGAAGGGGGTGACGGCTTCAAGGGAGGTGCGTCGTCTTGTCCGAATCATGGAAAAACCGCATCGTCGGCCATGCCGACGTTGACCCGCGCGAGCTTCTGGCCAACCCGTTCAACTTCCGGGTCCACACCGAGAAGCAGGGCCTGTGGACCACGGCCAGCCTGAGCGAGTTGGGCTGGATCGACGAAGTCAAGGTTAACCGTAACACCGGCCACATGGTGGACGGTCATTTCCGGGTCGAGCTGGCCATCAGGGAAAACCAGCCCACGGTCCCGGTCACCTATCTTGACCTGAGCGAACAGGAGGAAAAGCGAGCCCTCGCCATATTCGACCGGATTACGGCCATGGCGGCCGAGGACCCGGACCTGCTGGCAAAACTCCTTGAGGGCATAGACGTCGGGGCGGATGAGGCCCTGGCCGAGATGCTGGGTGAGTTGAAGGCGGCCGTCGAACTCCCCGAGGTCGAGTTCAAGGAATTCGACGAGTCGGTCGAGGCCGACGTCGAGTTCATCGAATGTCCCCAGTGCGGTCACCGGTGGCCAAAGTGAGGCTGGTCAAGCAGACCTTCTGGCCGCCGGCGATGACCTCGCAGTGGCTGATCTGCCCGGTGCCCCTTCACCTGGACACCTACAAGGGCTGCCTTCACAACTGCGTTTATTGCTTCGGCCGGGACATCACCAACTTCCATCGCCGTCGTCAGCGGGCGGGATTTCAGGACCTGACGGCCAATGACCCGGACCGGTTCAAGGCCTGGCTGAAAGGTATCTACGGCCACCCGAGGGATTTTTCCCGAGCGATCACGGTGGCGATCAACTCCCGGTACCCGATCAAGATCGGGGCGATCAGCGACCCCTGCCCGGCGATCGAAGAGAAGTACCGGACGACCGAGGCGTTTCTCCGGATTCTCCGGCTGTACGACTATCCGGTCCAGATCCAGACCAAGAACCCGGGTGTCCTGTTCCGGCTGCTGAAGCGCATCGGCCCGGGAATGAACCTGACGGTCTCGGTGACCCTGATCAGCCTTGACCGGGACTGGCTGAAAAGAATCGAGCCCGGGGCGCCGTCGCCGGAACAAAGGCTCGAGGCCATCCGCCGGATCGTCGACCTGGGCTATCCGGTGATGGTCAAGGTTCAGCCGGCGATCTGGCCCCGGGTCACCAAGGAACTGCCGGCCCTGGTCGAGGCGATCAAGGACGCCGGGTGTTGGGCCTTCAATACCGAGTGCCTGAAGCTCCGCCTGACCATGGGCAAGGCCGAGCAGGCCCTGTTTACGGACGCCTTCGGCAACGTCCGCGACCTGTACCGGACCAAGATCGGGACCCGCGAGGCCAGCGACTGGGTCTTGAAGGACGGCCTGAAGCTCGAATACATCCGCCTGGCCCGGGACCTGGCCGCCCGGTCAGGCCTGAAGTACTTCTCGGCGGACAACACGCCCCTGGGACATGGTGACGGGTTCGAGTGCTGCGGCACGGAGAAGCTGCGGGACTACCGGGTCTTCACCTACAACCTGCGCTCCCGGGCCTTCGGGGTTTTTTGTCAGGACGATCTATGTAAGTGCGCCTTGAACTTTACCCGGGCCACGGCCGGCGACAATTCCCGGACCCTGGGCCAGGCGGTTGACGAGCATCTGCGTCCGAGGGCGGCGTGAGCTACCCGGACCTGCTCGATGAGGCCTGGGCCCGGCACACGGCGGCCAAAGAGTCGAACGCCCCGACGGTTATTTCGGCCTTTGCCGGGTGCGGCGGCTCGTCCCTGGGCTACTCCATAGCCGGCTTCCGGGAATTGCTGGCTATTGATTGGGACGACAACGCGGTCGCCACGTTCAGGCTGAACTTCCCGGGGATCCCTGTCTTTTACGGGGACATTGCCGACCTGACGGTCGATGAGGTCTTCAAGACCACCGGCCTCAGTCCAGGCCAATTGGACGTCCTGGACGGCTCACCGCCGTGTCAGGGGTTCAGTCTGGCCGGCGCCCGCGACCTGAACGACGACCGCAACCAGCTTTTCCGGGAGTACGTCCGGCTGCTCGAGGGCCTGAGACCCAAGGCGTTCATCCTGGAAAATGTCTCGGGCATGGTCAAAGGCAAGATGAAGCTGGTCTTCGCCGAGACCATGCGTCAGTTGAAGGCCGCGGGCTATCGGGTTTCGGCCCGGCTGATGAACGCCATGTACTTCTCCGTTCCCCAGTTCAGGGAGCGGATGATCTTCATCGGCGTCCGGGATGATCTGAAGGTCAAGCCGAGCCACCCCAAAGTCCAGAGCCGGCCGGTGACCGTGTTTCAGGCCATCGGTAATCTGCCGCCCGGTGAGCCCGGCGCTCATTCCGAGGCGGTCATCAAGGCCTGGCACGCCGCCGAGCCGTACGAGGACCTGCGCAAGGCGTCGTTCAGGCGTCCGACCCGTCAAGGCCATTACGTGGGGTCGTTCCACTCGGCCCGTCTCGATCCGAACCGGCCCAGCCGGACCCAGATCAAGACCCACCTGCACTGGCGGTGGGACGTCCCCCGGCAGCTGACGACCCTCGAGGCGGCGATCCTGGGCAGCTTCCCGCCCCAGTTCAAATGGGTGGGGAGTAAGACCCAGGCCAAGGAGCGGATCGGCAACTCGGTCCCGCCCCTGTTCATGAAGGCCCTGGCCGAGCACGTCAGGGCCCACGTGCTGGGGGCGGCGTCGTGAGCCGGGGAGAAAAAGGTATCGACCCGGCCGACGTGCGGACCCGTCTGGGTGAAGCCGGCCTGTTCAGCGTTGTCCAGACCCTCAAGAATAATCAGGGCAAGCTGAAGCCGGGCGAACTGGCCAGCCTGGGCTCGGCGGCCCGAACGTTTTTGAATCTGGCCGGGGGACAGAGGCGACCCATGGTCCAAGCCGAGGCGGGAGACAATGGGATCCTTCTCGAGGGCACCGGGATCGTTGACGCGCCCGAGGCCCGGGCCATCGGCGAAGGGCTGATCAAGGAGTTCCCCAAAGACCTGGGCCTCCTGGATGGTGTCGCGATTGCCTATTTCCAGTACGCCGACGCCCTGAAGTTCCGGGGAGCGGACGCCGCGGCTATCGCCTGGGTCCCGCAGATCCAGGGCGAAGGCTGGAAGCGGGCCATCTTCGAGGAGGCGCTTGCAAGACTGGCCGGCTTCACCCCGTCCCTGATGGTCATCGTCCAAATGCAGGAGTGGACGGTACGGGACCACGAGCAGCGCCGGCGGCTGATCTTTCACGAGCTGTTGCACTTCCGCCAGGCCGAGGGCCCCAACGGCGAGCCGAAATTCACGAAATTCGGGGAGATCGTCTGGAAGGTGGTCCCCCACGACATCGAACAGTTCAACCGGGTGGTGGAGATCTTCGGCCCGGACGAGGCGGACATGACTCATTTGAGTGCCGCGGGAAAGTGGTCGCGGAAGGACGGGTAGGATGTGCCGGCGCAAAAAGGGATCAAGCACAGATCGGACGAGGAATGGGCCAGGGTCCGCGCCTGGTACGTCTCCACCCCTGATTCGACCACCCAGAAGGCGGCGAAGAAGTTCGGCATCCCCGTTGACACCGTAAGGAGCAGAGCCAAAAAGGAAAATTGGGGCGCGGCCAAAAAAGAGCGCCAGCCGGAAATCACCAAGAAATCACTAACGCGGGCCGAGGAAATCATCACCAAAAGGGTGATTTCGGAACAGGCCCAGGAGATCGTCACCACTGAGCTTCTGTGCAATGAAACCCGCAAAGCTGCCCTCGACGCCCTGAAGGAGGCCCAGGGCACCCAGAAGATGTGGGCGGCCAGCCAGGCGGCGACCGTCGCCAAGACGACTCAGCAGGCCCTGGCCATCGCCATTCCAAACCTGGGGGATCAGGCCGGACCTTCTGTACCGATCCCCATCGAGCGGTACATCACCGACAACCCGGACCGCCCCGGGCTCCTGAACTTCCTGGAGTACGCCCCGCACCTGAAAATCCTGACCAAGACCCAGGGGCTGCAGCCCTTCCACCCCAACGCCGAGCAGATCAAGCTCTGGGCTGCGGTCGAGGAGCAACAGAAGGCCGGTCTCCCGGTCCGGATCGTGGTCGTCAAGTTCAGGCAGGTGGGTGGGACCACCGGCGCCGGCGGGATCATCTATCACGACGCGGCGACTCGGAGCGGCCGTCACGCCATCGCCATCGCCCACAAGCGGGAGGCCTCGGGCAACCTTCTGGCGATCTACACGCGGTTTCACGATCACGCCGACCGGGAAGCCCGGATAAGCGACCACCGTGTAAACCTCCAGCCCCTGGCCCGGTACTCGAGCAAGAAAGAGCTGATCTTCGAGAACCCGGACGGAAAGACCCGGAACCAGAACCCCGGGCTGCTCAGCGGGATCACCATCGAGTCGGCGGAGAACGAGGACGCCGGCCGGTCGGGGACCTACCAGCTGGCCCACCTGTCTGAGGTGGGCATCTGGCCGAAACACCGGGAGAGGGATCGTGAGGTTTTTACCTCGGTCATGGCCACGGTCCCCTCGCACCCGGACACGATGGTCATCGCCGAGTCCACGGGCAAGGAGCCCTCGGGGCTGTTCTACGACCTGGTCAAGGACGCCGAGATCGGGGCGAACGATTTCCGGCTGGTGTTCTTCCCCTGGCACGAAAACCCGGACAACGCTCTCGCCTTCAAGGACTTCGACCAGAAGCGAGCCTTCATCGAGGCGATCAACCGCCCGAAGGTGATCGACGGGAAGGCGGGACCGAGCGAGGAGAAGCGCCTTCACGACGAGCTGGGGCTCACCTGGGAGCAACTCCACTGGCGGAAATGGACCATCCTCAACACCTGCGGCGGGGACGTTGACAAGTTCAAGCGGGAGTACCCGGCCACGGTGGACGAGGCCTTCCTGCACCGGGGGGCCTCGGCCTTCGACCAGGTGGCCATCGCCGAGGGGCTCTTAAAGGCCAGCCGGACGAAACCCATCCGGGTCTGCGATCTGGAGATCCTGGACACCCCGGGGCAGAAATCACGACGTTTCGTGGACCTCGACCGGGGCCCGATCAAAATCTACGGCCTCCCCGAGAAGGGCGCCTTCTACATCATCGTGGCCGACGT
>JAHJDS010000183.1 GCA_018812395.1 Pseudomonadota bacterium | reverse complement strand
GATGATCGTCAGGATGGTGTCGGCCCCGGCCAGGGACGCGGTTTCCTCGACCCGGTCCAGATAGTCCCGGACCCGATGTTCGTCCATGAGCTCGTCGAGACTCAATGCCCCGGCGCCGTCCGAATCAGGGCTCATGACCACCGCGCCTCGCAGGTCGGGCAGTTCGCCTCGCACCGCGTCTATCTTTTGAAGCTGTCCCTGGTCCTCGACAAAGATGAACGCCGCCCCGGAGTGGTCTAAATGATAGGCGCACTCCCGGGAGGTCATGGACGAGTAGATGGGCACGACCACCGCCCCGGCCAGGATGCAACCCAGGTCGACCAGGGCCCACTCGGGGCGGTTTTCGGACAGGATGGCCACCCGGTCGCCGGGCCGGACGCCCTCGGCCATAAGTCCGGCGGCGATCCGCCGGGCCGCGTCGGCCACCTGGACGTAGGTCAGCCCTTGCCACCGACCCTCGCGCCAAAACCGGAGGCAGGTCTTGTCCGGATGGGATCGGGCGTTTTTTAGAAAACGGAGTCCGAAATTGTGTTCAGGCAAATCCTCCTCCTGTCATCCGGTCGCGGGCGAAGCGGATCGCCTGCTCCCCGGCCACCATATTTTCCCTCCAGTTTGCCTGAAACACCGCGGCGATTCAAGACGGTTTTGACCGGCCTCGGCCCGGGCCCGGGCCGACGGGACTTGCTCCTGATTTGACATTTCATCCCTTTCCGGAACATGGTGACCGAGGCACCAATTCTGACCACGGGATATAACGTATTGTTCAAGCCGGCCCCTCGACCACCCCGACCCTCGTCCGTCGTCGAGGCGGCCCTGGCGCTGTTGGCCGCCACCGGGTTGGGCCTGGCAGTGCCGGTCTGGGTGCTGCAGCGTATCTACTACTTCTCCCACCTGCCGCCGTTCGCCAACGACTGGTGGAACGCCCTGCTGACGCCGGTCTTTTTCCTGCTGATCCCCTGGGCCTTGGGCCTGGGCCTCTACCTGGTCCTGCGCCGGGTGGCGTCCGGGGCGGCCCGGGTTTGGCTGTGGGCGGCGAGCGCCGTTGGCCTGGCCCTGTTCGCGGTGTTTTGGCTCGCCCGGGTCACGGGCGGCGGCGTCTGGGTCGCGGCCGCGGCCCTGGTGCTGGCCGGGGGGTTGTTTGTCGTCTTTCGCCGAAGCGAGGGTCTCTGGAGGCGGATCTGGGTCGTCGCCGGCGTGGGCGTGGCCCTGGCCGGCGCGGCCTTGACTCTCTGGTCCCACTGGAATCTGGCCCACAAACGGGCCCTCTACCGGGGCCGGGACGTACCGGTGTTCGTGGTCGTTTTTGACGAGTTCAGCTCGTTTCTCCTGCGTGATCCTCAGGGGCGGATCGACGCCCGCCTCTTTCCCAACTTCGCCTGGCTGGCCGGGCGGGCGACCTGGTACGCCAACATGACCGTCGGCCGACGGAACTGCCCGATCACGGCCCACTCGATGCTCAGCGGCCGGAGGCTGTACCGGCTGCCCCCGGGGTACGATCAAGCGCTGCGAGACATGACCCGGCTGCCGCCCAACGTCATGGCCCTCTTGGCCCCGACCAGGCGGCTGATCGTTTTCGAGGCCTGGAAGCGGCTCATCCGGACCTCTCCCGAATTGAAGCACCCCTGGTACTTTTCCGCCCCCTGGTCCCGGGGTTTGTCCATCTACCTGAAACGATGGGCCGTGACCTACGCCCACTTCCTGTTCAAGGCGGGCCGCTCAGGAGGCGGCTGGTACGGGGGGGCGGCCCGGGCGGCCACGCCGGATAAAAGGCCGCCGCCCCCCCACCGTCCGTCACCGGTGGGGGCCTGCCAACTGCGCACCGACCGCGTCCTGGACTACGACCGGATGCGACGCTTCGAATTGAAGAGGGTCCGGCGGTTTCTGGCCGCCCTGGGGCCCGGCCGGCGTCAGATCGGTTGGCTGTATTCCCGGCTGTCCCACTTCCCCTACTGGCTGGGGCCCGACGGCGAGCACATCGTCATCCATCCCCTCCACCAGGTGAGAGTCAACGGCCGGGTGATCCGCGTCCCCCACCCCTGGGCCGGCGAACGCAAGTTCTACTTTGCCAGCCGCCTGGACCGGGGCGAGACGTCCTTCAACCTCCGACGCTCCTACCTGAATCAGCTCCGCCTGGTCGACCGGGTCCTGGGCCGGATCCTGGGACGCCTCCGGCGGCTGGGGCTCTTTGACCGGGCCCTGATCATCGTCTACTCGGATCACGGCATGGGCTTCACCGGCGACGCGCCGGGTGGGGCCATTCGGACCGCCTGGTCGCCGGCGCGGCAATTGGCCTCGGCCATGATGAACGCCGCGACGCTCCTGGTGGTCAAGTATCCGGGACAAAAACAGGGCCGGATCGACCGCCGACTGGCCCGGCCCAGCGACCTCGGCCCGACCCTGATCCAGGTTTTGGGGCTCAAGCGACCGTGGCCCATGGACGGGACCTCGCTCTTGTCTCCAAATCCGCCTCGTCGCCGGATCGAGTTCATTGCCCCCTTTCGTCGGCCGGGCCTTAGCCGGACCGACTTCGGCCGTCTTGGGCTGGTGGCGCCCCTCGGGTTTCGGCCCTGGACGCCCAATCTCCAGCGGCCCGGGTCGCGCTGGCTGGGGCGACCGGTCGGCGACCTGCCGGTCGTGGCCCGGATCCGGGGCTGTCTTGGTTCGGTGGCCATGGAGCGGACGGTCAGGCCCGACGCCCGGACCGAGAGCGTCCTGACCCTGTTCGGCGTCACGGCCTCTTCTCCCCGCCTGACGCTCATCGCCCTCAACGGCCGCCTGGTCAAGGCCGTCCGGGCCAGCCAGTGGGTGCCGGAACTAGGGCGGAGTGCGGGGTGGATCGTAGTCCTGCCGCCGGGGAGGCTGCGGGTCGGTCGGAACGAGGTCCGAGCCTTTGTCTCGAGGGGGCCGAGCCAAGACAAGTTCGCCGAGGTTCAAAACCGGTTCGTCTTTTCACTCGAACCGGATCAGGTTCAGCGCTTGCGGTCCCGGGCGGGATCGACCGGCCCGGACGGCGGTTGACCATTCTCGGCCCGCCCGGACGAGCCGACGGACGGCCGAGGGGGACGCATCGTTTTGCCGCAGCCTTGCCGGGCCGGCCCACGGCGCGGCGCCTTGGCCCCCGGCGGCCGGGTTTATCACTCCCTCGTCCGAGGCTTACGGTCCCGGGCGCCGGACCGGCAACCGAGGATCAAAATTGCCGCATTCATTATTCAGCGCTGTTGGCGGAAATCTCAGATAAAATCGGGGATGCGATCGGGTAGTTCCTGGAAGGAAAACAGCCGGTCGAAATCGACCAGGCCGGCCAGGGCGCGGGAAAAGACACGATTGCCGGTCTCCTCGAGGATGGCCACCGGATTGAGACCGCCGATGACGATGGCCCCCATCCGACCCTCGCTCACCGGAATTTCCAGGAGAGGCTGGCCCCGGCCGCCGATGCGCATGAATCCTCCCAGCCCCGCGTCACTCAGCTTGGCGGCCAACTCCAAGACCATCTCCCGGCTGGCGGCCGGGAACTCGCGGAACGAGGCGCCGATCCGGCCCGAGCCCTTGGTCACCGCGCCCAGGTAGTCGGTCATGCCGCTCCGGATGAAGACCTCCAGGGGGTCGATGCTCGTCCCGTCATAGGTGATGATCTCGACGAAGCGGACCGGTTTTTTGTCGGCCACCTCCAGCAGTCCGCCGAAGCGGGACATGGTGGGGATGCCGTATTGGAGCAGGACGCCGTTGAGGGTGATGGAACAGACGGTGCCGATCCCGATCTTTCCCTCGGGCACTCTCACTTCGCCGACCCGCTCGCCCGGTTCGAACAACGTCACCAGGCGGCCCATGGCGTAACCCTGCTCGAAGACCCGGCAGATCATGGGCGTCGCTTCCAGCAGCCGTCCGGCGTCGACGACGGTCATGTTGACGACCACCGTGCCGGACCTGGTTTCCAGGTCGAAGTCCATGCGGTAGGTCATGGTGTCGATCTTGGCCGACAAAAAACCCACTTTTTCAAAGACCCGCGATGACGCCAGTTCCTGACGGCCGAGGTCGGTGATGACCCGGCCCCGTTTGCCCATGTTTTTGGTCAGGCCGGCCCGGTCGGTGTCCTGGAGGTAAAAACGGACGGTTCGCTCGCTGATATCCAGGCCGGTGACGGCCAATTCATCGGTGATCTTGGCCCCGGTCAGGGGCCGGTTGACCTCGGCCAGGACGCGGAGGATGGCCAACCGTTTTTTCTCGACCTTCTCGATCATGGTTTGATTGTGGCGGATGGACCGGGGGTTGTCAAGCCTTTTAGCGGCAAAGTTGCCGGTCATGTGCTTGCGGGTGGTGGCGCAGATTAGTTATGGACAAGTCATTATTTTGGACGCCCCATTTGTGTATTCAAAAAAATGAACTTAATTCATCCCAAGTATTCGGCAATATTGCCGTGACAAAAGAATCAACGTGTTGCTACATGCCCTTTTTCCTTGACATGATCGAGATTCCTGGCCAACATGGGGCAAGTAATTGCCGCAACCCGGCGAGCGTTGGGTTGGATGTCCTACCGGGTCAAAGGGCTCGGATCTCCGGTGCCGCCGCGCCGGACGCCGCCGTCCGGCGGACCGCCGGACCTGTTTGATGGCAACGAATGGCCATAAATCATAGGAGAGGAACGATGAACCTGCAACGACCAAACGCCAACGACGCCACCCAGACCGGCAACCGCTCCCGCAGCGTCGTCGCCTCCTCGGGACTCTGCTCCCGGTGCCTCGACGGCTGCAAGGGCAACTGCGAGGTCTTTAAGGCCACCTATCGGGGTCGCGAACTCCTCTACCCGGGCCCCTACGGCACGGTGACCGCCGGCGCGGACAAGGATTTCCCGGTCGATTACTCCCACGTCCACATCCAGGGCTATGCCCAGGGGGCCAAGGGCCTCGAAAACGGCAATCCCGACACGGCCACCTTCCCGGCCGTGGACACGGAGACGGCCTACGGCGCCGGCCGGGAAAAGGTCCGGATGCGTCTGCCCGTCTTCACCGGGGCGTTGGGCTCGACCGACGTGGCCCGGGTCAACTGGGACGGTTTCGCCGCGGGCGCGGGTATCTCCGGGATCAGCGCGGTCTGCGGCGAGAACGTCTGCGGCGTCGATCCTCAGCTCAAACTCAAGAACGGTAAGGTCGTCGAGTCGCCCGAACTCCGGCGGCGGGTCGAGACCTACCGCCGCTGGCACGAGGGCTACGGCGATTTGCACGTCCAGCTCAACGTCGAGGACACCCGCCTGGGCGTGGCCGAGTTCGCGGTCGAAAGCTTAGGCGTAACGACCATCGAACTCAAGTGGGGCCAGGGGGCCAAGTGCATCGGCGGCGAGATCAAGGTCGACTCCCTGGATCGGGCCCTGGAACTCCAGAGCCGCGGCTACATCGTCACCCCCGACCCGTCGCTCAAGGCCAGCCAGCAGGCCTTCAAGGACGGGGCGCTCAAGCAGTTCGAGCGTCACTCCCGCCTGGGCTTCATCGACGAGGACGGCTTCTTCGAGGAGGTCGAACGGCTGCGCCGGCTGGGCGCCAAGAGGGTCTCGCTCAAGACCGGGTCCTACGGCCTGGTCGAGCTGGCCAAGGCCGTCAAGTGGTCCTCGGCGGCGGGCATCGATCTGTTGACCATCGACGGCTCGGGCGGCGGCACGGGCATGAGCCCCTGGCGGATGATGAACGAGTGGGGCGTGCCCACCTTCTACCTCCAGTCCCTGACCCAGGAATTCTGCGATAGACTGGCCGCCCGGGGCGAGTGGGTGCCCGACATCGCCATCGCCGGCGGCTTCTCGGCCGAAGACCACCTCTTCAAGGTCCTGGCCATGGGCGCCCCCTACACCAAGGCCATCTGCATGGGCCGGGCCCTGATGATCCCGGGCATGGTCGGCAAGAACATCGGCCAGTGGATCGCCAACGGCGATCTGCCCAAGACCGTGTCCCGATACGGCGAGTCCGTCCAGGAGATCTTCATCGCCTACGAGACCCTCAAGGACAAGTACGGCGACGCCGTCAAGGACATCCCCCTGGGGGCCATCGGCATCTACACCTTCTGCGACAAGCTCAAGGTCGGTCTCCAGCAGCTCATGGCCGGGTCCCGTAACTTCAAGCTCGAGACCATCAGCCGCGACGACCTGTTCTGCCTGACCCGCGAGGCGGCCGAGATTTCGGGCCTGCCCTACGTCATGGACGCCGGTCGCGACGAGGCCTTGGCCATCCTGCTCAACGGCCGCCGCGCCGTGAAGGTGGCCAAGAGTTAACCGTCAGTCCGGATTGGACAAAAAAAACCGGGGACCAGGTAGGCCCCCGGTTTTTTTTAACCTTGCCGACCGGATCAGCGGCTGATGGTCACGAACCGGATCACGCCGGTCACCAGGTCGGGCACGACCACCAGGTAGCCCCGGCCCCGGGGCACCACCGCGAAATCGGCCGGACCGCGGAAGCCGCCGGCCAGTTGGTACGGCTTGCCGCCCGGCTTGACGGCGAACAGGCCGTGGTGGGCCCAATCGGTGTAAAGGATCGTCCCGTCGCTCAGCACGGCCAGGCCGTCCAGGCGCCCCAGCGGTCCGGTGACGGCCTTGAGCCGGTTCGGGCCGACCAGGGTAAAGATGGGGCCGAGACCGCGCTGAAAGGCCATGGCCGCGATGTGGAGCACCCCGGCCGGGGTCAGCCACAGGCCATTGGGGGACAGCCGGCGGTCGTCGACCACGACCGTCACCTTGGGCTTGGCCTTCGAAAAGTCGGCCGGCTCGATGAGATGGACCTTGCCGGTGGCCATGTCGCTGACGTAGAGTTTGCCTCGGCCCACCACCGGGTCGTTGGCAAAGGTCGCTCCCAGGCCGAGTCGGCGGCCCTTTTTGGTCTTCAGGTCGAAGATCCAGACCCCGTCGATGTCGGTCGTCCACAGCTTGTCGCCAGCGACCCAGAGGCCCTTGGGTTTGTGCAGGGTCTGGCCGGGTCCGGGCAGGAACTTCTTGTCCAGGACGCGGCCGCTCAGGTCGAGGCGGCTGATGTGGCCCTGGTTGTCCTTGAGCAGGGGCTTGAACTGGGGACCGAAGTAGCTGACCAGGAGCGATTTGCCCCCCGGCCAATAGGCGACCGATTCGGGGTGGCCGCCCAGGTTAACCGCCCGATCGGACGTGACCTTCCATTGGGCCGCGGCGGCGGTGGTCGAGGCCACGCCCACGACCGCCAGCCCGACCACGGCCAGGCCCAGGGTCAAGGCTGTTTTTTTCATGGAACTCCCCCTTTGTGCCGCGATGAATTGGTCTGGAGTCATCTATACCAAAAACATAATTTATAGTGAACGTCTTTGCCTGACCGCGGCCTCCGGCGGGGTTGTTGGTCAGGCCGCCTTGATGGTCTTGGTTCCCGTTTTTTTCCCTCAGCCAGACCGTCCTGAAACGCCTGACAGGGCGTCCGGCGGCCGTCGACCACGCCCACCCGGCGGGCGTTGGCCGGATCCATCATCGATCTCCCCGGAGGATTTGGTCCTACCCTGGCTCGGGGTGGCGGGTTTTGAGGAAAGTCACAATTAACGTGATTGGAGTGTAGCAAGGAGATCGGGAGACGTCAACCCGGCCCATCACCACGGATGGTCCGGTCGGCCTGGGCCCCGAGGGCGGTGCCGGTCAGTCCCGCTCGGCCAGTTCGGACCGGAGGGATCGGGCCATGAGGCGCTCGTAGAGGCCGGGGCAGATTTTATTCATGAGCCGCGTCAACCGGCCCACCGTGGACAGGACCAGCAGCCGTCGGCTCCGGGTGGCGGCCCGCAGCACCGCCGCGGCCACGTCGTCGGGCGAGGCCACCCGGCCGGTGGTCGACTGGGGATGATCGGTCGGCCGGCCGTCCTCGCCCAGGGCGTGGCGGTCGATGCCCGTGGCGGTAAAGCCGGGGCAGACGATGGTCACGTCCACCCCCGCCGGCCGGACCTCGGCCCGGAGCGAATCGAACAGCCCGTGCAGGGCGTGCTTGCTGGCGGCGTACCCGGTTCGGCCCAGGAGCGGCGCGAACCCGGCGATCGAACTGATGACCACGATCAGGCCCCGGGACTCGATTAGATGGGGCAGGGCGGCCCGGGCGCAGAACAGCGAGCCGAAGAGGTTGACGTCCATCACCCGGCGGAAGACCGTCGGATCGGTCCGGCCAAAGGCGCTCCGGTGGGTGATGCCGGCGTTGTTGACCAGCACGTCCAGCCCCCCGAAGTGGTCCACGCCCCGGGCCACGGCCGCGGCGCAGGCCGCCTCGTCGGTCACGTCCAGGGGCACGGCCAGGCAGTCGGCGCCCTCGTTTTGCAGCCTCTCGGCCAGAGCGCCCAGGCTCTCGGCGTCCCGGTCGGTCAGGACCAGCTTGGACCCCGCGGCGGCGAATCGCCGGGCCAAGGCGGTCCCCATGCCCCCGGCCGCTCCGGTCAGGAAAACGACCTTGTCACTAAAATCACGCCTGCGTCCCATGTCGTCTGGCCTCCAGAAAGAAGTCGAACACTTCCCGGGTGGTTTTCTGCGGGACGTAACCGAACTCCGCCTTGAGTCGTTGGTTGCTCAGGACCGGCCGATACTGGAGGAACATGGTCTGCTCCGGGCCGTACTGGGTCAGGCCCAGCTTTTTAAGGACCCACAGGGCGGCCTTGACCAGGCCCACCGGCAGGGCCACGAAGCGCCGGCCGGCCAGGCCGGCCATCTCCCTCATGGCCAGCGTCCCGTCGCCGGCCAGGTTGTAGATGCCGCTCGACCGGTCGCGGAGTCCCTTCAGAATAGCGCCGACCACGTCCTGGTCCCAGATGATGACGAACGGCGAATCGGTGCCGCTGAGCCCGACGACCACCCGTTTCTCGAACAGGGCGGTGATCTGGTTCCGGGCCGTGGCTCCGAGCACGGTGCCGGGCCGGAAGACGAGCTGCCCGAGTTCGGGGTGTTTCGTTCGGTATTCGGCCAGCATCTCCTCGACCTGGCGCTTGTGGTCCGAGTAGGCGAACTCCGGGTTGCCGCGCAGGGCGTCGGCCTCGTCGATCCACTCCGGATTTTCCGCATGGTAGCCGTAGGCCGCGCCGCTGGAGGTGACGATCAACTGGGAGACACCGGCGGCCAAGCAGGCCTGGAGCACGTTCTTGGTGCCCAGGACGTCGACCGAGTACTCGAACTCTCGGTCCGTTTTTCGTCCAGGGGTGACGATCGAGGCCAGATGGACCACGGCCTCGACCTGATACTGTTTCAACAGGTCGCCCAGGTCGGGCGAGCGGACGTCGGCCGTGACATATTCCACGCCGTCCAGCCGGTCCGGGGGCGGCGTCTCCCGGACGTCCACGGCCACGATGGGCCGGAACGTCGACTGGTCCCGGGCCAGTTTTTCGACCAGTTGCCGGCCGATGTAGCCGCCCGCCCCCAGGACGAGCACCGACCGGGGTCCCTGGTGGCCCTGGCTCATGCCGCCGCCTCACTGGGACGGCCGGCGGCGGGCCGCCGCGACCAGACCCCGGCCACGGTTAGTCCGGCGATGATGTGCCAGATGCCCCACCAGCCGGCGATGATGGCCATGCCGCCCAAGCCCCCGAAGAAGGTGAAGATCAGCGTCAGCCCCAAGGCGCTGTTCTGGATGCCGACCTCGATGGTCACCGCCCGGACGTCCCAGGCGGAGAGCCGGGCGGCCCGGGCCGAGAAGTACCCCAGGCTCAGGGCCAGGGCGTTGTGGATCAGGACGACGAAGACGACCAGGCCCAAGACTTGGATGAAGATGCTCCAGTTGGCGGCCAGGGCCCCGCCGACAAAGGCGGCGAAGATCAAAAACGACACCACCTTGAACGGCGTCCGGATCTTGTTCACCAGGCCCGGCCACAACTTGGAAATGATGATTCCCAGCAGGAGCGGCAGGCCGAGGATCAGTAGAATGGTCACGAATATCTTGATCGGGTCCAGGCTGACCCACTCCAGGATCGGCCGGGTGTGGGGGTTGAGCCAGCCCCAGACCCAGAGGTTGAGCGGCGTCATGAACACGGCCGCGGCCGTGGAGCAGGCGGTCATGGAGATGGACATGGCGGCGTTGCCCCGGGCCAGGTAGGTCATGATGTTGCTCAGGTTGCCGCCCGGGCAGGACCCGATGAGGATCATCCCCAGGGCGATGGACGGCGCCGGCTGCAAGACCATGGTCAGGCCCCAGGTGAAGGCCGGCAGGAGGATGAACTGGGCGAGCAATCCGATGGCCGGGCCCTTGGGCCGGCGCCAGATCTGCCGGAAGTGATCGAGCTTCAGGTCCAGGGACACGCCGAGCATCATCAGGCCGATGAGGATATTGAGGACGAACAGGGCCTTGGTGTTGAAGTTGAGTTTGACCAGGTCCACGGCGTGAGTCAGAAAAGGTGACGGAAAGAAGATGAGGTCCCAAAACTCTCGGACGGCCACTGGTTCCATGTCATTTCCCCCCTGGTTCCTGGTGCATGTCCTTGAACTCGATGAGCCCCGGGGCCCACAAGTGTTTGTCCGGGTGGACGTCGACGTGAATCACGCTGCACCTGCCCGAGGCCAGGCTGCGCTCGATGGCCGCCGGCAGCTCGGCCGGATCGGCCACCCGCTCGCCGTGGGCGCCCATGGCCCGGCCGACCTGGTGCCACTCGACCTCGGCCAGATCGGTGCTGATGCAGTCTTCGGGCGGCAGGGAGCGGTGCCGGACCTTCATGTTGAACAGCGTCTTGAGCGGTTTTAATGCCACCTGCTGGTTGATCTTGACCATGCCCCACTGCTTGTCCGCGCAAATAAGGAAGACGATCGGCAGGTGGTGGCGGACCGCCGTCTCGATCTCCTGGGGGTGGAAGCCGAAGGCGCCGTCCCCGATGATGCAGTAGACTTTTTTGTCCGGCCGGGCCACAGCCGCGCCCAGGGCCTGGCCCAGGCCCGCGCCGAGCATGCCGAAGTGGTGGGTGGACACCATGGTGTTGGGCACCCGGCAGTGGTGAAAGAAGTTGGCCCAGACGTTGGTGTTGCCGCCGTCGAACACGGCCACGGCGTCGTCGTCGAAAACTTTCCGGCAGACGGCGGCCACGTGGCCGGTGAGCATCGGGACGGAGGTGTCCTCGAGTTTCCGGTCCAGCTTGGCCCGATGGGCGGTCTTGGTCTCGGCCAGCTTGGCCACCCGCCGGCGGCGGTCGTCGACCGGGACGTCCCGCTTGGCGAGGGCCTCGAGCAGGGCCGCCAGGAAGAGCTTGACGTCGCCCAGGACGGGCAGGTCGGCCGGCTTGTTGACCCCGAGGTTTTCCTCGTCGATGTCCACCTGGATCATCCGCTGCTCGGCCGGGGTCCGCCAGTAGGGGGGCTTGCCCCACCAGTCGGTCTCGCCCAGGCGGGAACCCAGACACAACACCAGGTCGGCCGCGTTGCGGACCTCATTCACCGCCGCCACGTGGATCATCGGCCAGGCCAGGGGATTGTCCTCGGAGAGCACCCCCCGGGCCGACCAGGAGGTGGTCACCGGCGTTTGGAGGGCCTCGGCCACGGCGGCCAGCTCGTCATAGGCCCCGGCGTGGATGATCCCGCTCCCGGCGTGGATCAGGGGAAACTCGGCCGAGGCCAGTAGGTCGGCCGCTTTTTGTACAAGGGACGGCGGCGGGGGAACGGGCTCGGTGCGACGATAAGCGCTGGGGTCCCACAGGCCGATCTCGTCGTGTTTGCCGTTCATGACCGTCTCGGGCACGTCCAAATGGACCAGGCCGGGCCGGCCGCGATACGACATACGCAGGGCGCGGCGCAGGAGTTCGGGCACCCGGTCAAAGGTATCGGCGCAGCCCGACCACTTGGCGATGGGCTTGATGGTCGCCACCTGGTTGAAGTACTGGTAGGCGCCGCCCCGGTCGGGATTGGTGAGGGGCGAGCGGCGGGAGGAGGTGATGAGCAGGACCCGGTTGCCCTCGGCGTTCTCGACGACCACGCCGGGCAGGACGTTGGCCACCCCGGGGCCGCTGCTGGCCATGCACACCCCCAGTTTCCCGGTCAGCCGGGCGTAGGCCCCGGCCATGTGGGGCGCCGTGGCCTCGTGGCGGGGGGTGATGATGTCCATCCCCAGCTTCTTGGCGTTGACGTAAAACCGGGTGTAGGTCCCGTCGATGATGCCGAAGATTTTCAGGACGCCTTCGGCCTCGAGCATTCTGGCGATCACTTCGCCGCCGCTGGTCTGGCCCATCTGGATCCTCCTCTTAAAGCGCGGGGCGCGTCCGGTTCATGGCTCCCGGCCCGAGTCCGGTGTCGGACGCAAAACGTCAAAGATCAACCGCAACACCGCCGTCAGGCGCCGGTCGATGGTCTGTCTGGTCAGCCTTCCGGTGACGCCCAGGTACTCCTTCATCCTGATCCGGAAGTGGCGCGACACCAGGGAGACGACGAACATGATGTACTGGTTGTTGATCAGCCAGGCGGCCAGGTTGACGTCCAGGTCCTGGCGGACCAGGCCCCGGCCGATGTCCTGGCGTAGTCTTTTTTTGAGGTTGTCGGCCGTGAACTTCTCGACCAGCAGGCTGAACCGGTCGGCGAAGCGCTCCATACCCGCCCCGGCGACGCTGAGGTAGAGGCGGATGTAATCCGGGTTTTTTAATACGAAGTCCACCCCCCGACAAAAGACGTGATCCACCAGGGCGTAAATGTCGGCGTCCTCGGCCAGGCCGTCGTAGACCGCCCGGCGGTGGCGCTCCAGGCCGTCCTGGCAAACAAAGGTGAACAGGTCCTCCTTGGAGGCGAAGTAGTTGTACATCGAACCCTTGGCCACGCCCGCCTCCCGGGCGATCTGGCCCACCTCGGCCCCGTCAAACCCCTTTTGGGCGAAGACCCGGGTGGCCGCGGCCAGGATGCGCTCCTGTTTCGCGTCCGGGATGACCTGGAACGTCTCCTTGGGACGGGCCGCGTCAGGCATGGCCGGCCACCAACTCATGGGTCTCGCGGGCGATCATCAACTCCTCGTCGGTCGGGATGACCAGGGCCGCCACCGGGCTCTGGGGACGGGTGATCGGCCCGGCCCTCTCCCCCACCACCGCGTCGTTCCGGTCCGGGTCGAGGCGTATCCCGAACGGCGTCAGGTCGGACAGGACCTCGGCCCTGATCACCGGGGCGTTCTGGCCGATGCCGCCGGTGAACACCAGCGCCTCGGCCCCGCCCAGGGCGAACATATAGGCCCCGATTATCTTTCGCAGCCGGTGGACGAACATCGCCACGGCCAGGGCGGCCCGCTGGTCGCCCTTGGCCCTGGCCGCCAGAACGGTGCGCAGGTCATGGCTCACCCCGCTGACGGCCAGCAGGCCGGAGTCGCGGTTCAGGGCCTCGACCACCTGGTCGCCGGTCAGTCCCATCTTTTTGGCCAGATAGGCCGCGGCCGCGGGGTCGAAGTCGCCCGACCGGGTGCCCATCATCAGGCCTTCCAGCGGCGTGAAACCCATGGACGTGTCCAGGACCCGGCCCCGGTCAAAGGCCGTGGCCGAGCAGCCGTTGCCCAGATGAAGGGTCACCAGGCGCAGGTCCGCCGTGGACCGGCCGAGCATCTCGGCCGCGGCCCGGGTGACGAACCGGTGAGACGAGCCGTGAAAGCCGTAGCGTCTGACGCCGTAATTTTCGAGCCACTGGGGCGGCACGGGATAGAGATAGGCCTTCGGCGGCATGGAGGCGTGCCAACTGGTGTCGAACACGGCCGCCTGGGGCAACCCGGGGCTCACGTTCCGACAGACCTCCAGGCAGGCCAGGTTGATCGGCAGGTGCAGCGGGGCCAGTTCGATCAGGCCCCGCAGGGAGGTCATGACCGCGTCGTCGACCAGGGTCGGCCCCATGAATTGGTCGCCGCCGTGGACCACCCGGTGCCCCACGGCGTCCACGACCCGGTCGTCACCCAGGGCCGCCAAAGACAGCCTGACCGCGGTCCGGTGGTCGGGGCAGTCCACGGCCTCGTTTACTGGCCGGCGGCCGGCGTCCTCGAAGATCAGCCGCGCCGCGTTCTCGCCCCGGCCGATGGCCTCGACCAGCCCCCGGGCGAGCACCTCCTCGGCCGGCATGGCCAGCAGCCGAAACTTGAGGGACGAACTGCCCGAGTTGAAGACCAGGATGTTCATCTCAGCCGGGCACCCTAAGTGGCGTTCAGGTGCTTGTATTTATCCAGAAGGCGTCGGGGAGGCTGCAAGGCATCCCGTCGAAACGGCTCGGCCAGGACCTCGGCCGCGCCGTCGATCACGGCGTCGATCACCGCCGGCCGACCCGAGGCCAGGGCCGCCTCGACCGCGTCTTTGACCTGGTCGGCCTTCTCGACCCGAAAGCCTTGGGCCCCCATCACCTCGGCCAGCTTGGCGAAATCCGGGTTGGCCAGGTTGGCGCCCACGAACCGGTGGTCATAGTAGTCGATCTGATTCTTCTTCTCGGCGCCCCACTGGTTGTTGTTGAAGACCACGGCGATGACCGGGATCTGTTCGCGTACGGCGGTCATGACCTCGCTCAGGCCGCTGATGCCCCAGGCGCCGTCGCCCTGAACGGCGAAGACCGGAGCCGCCGGCCGCCCGAGCTTGGCCCCCAGGGCCAGGCCGTAGCTGATGCCGCAGTTGCCCCAACTGAGAGGCCCCAGGAACTCGCCGGGGCCGGTCGAGCCGAAGTAGGCGTTGCACATCGAGCAGGTGTTGCCCACATCCGTGGTCACGATCGCGCCCGGGGGCACGGCCGCGGCCAGCGCGGACAGGAAGGCCCGGGGGTGCATCAGCTTTGACGGGGCCAGGGCCCAGGAATCGAGTTCCGTTCGCCAGGCCTCCTTTTCTTCTTTCACCTGGGACAGCCGGTCCTGACCAGGCGACGGCGAGGGTTTTTTGTCCTTAAGTACGGCCAGCAGTCGTACGGCAAACTCTCGGGCGTCGGCGCACACGGGCAGGTCCACCCGGCGGCTGAGGCCCAGGACCTTGGCGTCCGCGTCCACCTGGATGATCGTCGCCGCCTCGGGCCAGTAGTTCAGGTCGTACTGGGGCAGGGTCCCGAAGGGGCCCAGGCGGCAGCCCAGGGCCAGGACCACGTCGGCCCGGGAAAGGATTCGCATCGCCGCCTGGGAGCCGCAGTAGCCGATGGGGCCGACGGACAGGTCGTGGCCCCAGGGAAAGGAGTCGTTGTGCAAGTAGCTGTTGGCCACCGGCGCGCCGAGATACTCGGCCAGATTTTTCGTCTCCGCGACGCCCCCGGCCCAGACCACGCCGCCCCCGGCCAGGATCACCGGAAACTTGGCGGTTCCCAGCAGCTCGGCCGCCCGCGCCAGTTCGGCCTCGGACCCCGCGCCCCGGGAAACGTCGCCCGAGGGATAGACCTCCGTCTCGATGTCGCCGTAGAAATAATCACGAGGGATGTCGAGCTGGGTGGGGCCCATCTCGGCCTTGGCCATGTAGAACGCCCGCCGGGCCAGCTCGGCCATGCGCTCGGGACGGTTCACCCGGACCTGGTATTTAGTCTGGGCGGCGAACATCGGCATCTGGTCCAGCTCCTGGAAGCCCCCCGTGCCGATACCCATGGTCCCCGTCTCCGGGGTGACGGCCACCACCGGCGAGTGGGCCCAATAGGCGGCGGTCACCGCCGAGACGAAGTTGGCCGCGCCGGGACCGTTCTGGGCGATGCAGACCTGGGGCCGGCCGGTGACACGGGCCAGGCCGTCGGCGGCGTGGGCCGCGGCCTGCTCGTGGGCCACGGAGATGAAGCGGATGCCGGCCGCGGGGAATAAATCCAGGGCGTCCATGAAGGCGCTGCCGACGATGCCGAAGACTTCCGTAACTCCTTCGGCGACAAAGGTCTCGACCAGGGCTTCCGAGGGGGTCATGCGAGGCATGGGGTCACCTCCTGAAAGGGCGGGAGATGTGGTGCAAGGGGCTTCCGGTCGGCGGGGCGGCGGGAGTGAGCGACCGCGGACCGGGGCCGCCCCCATAATGACTGACCGGTCAGTCATTATGGTACGGCGCTCCGATCCACTTGTCAAGTGTTTTCCGACGGGCGGCCACAATGATGCTGGCCGGGCCTGGCCGTCGAGAAAAAAGAATGCTAGGATCATCCAATCCATCCGGGGACAACCGACCGGGAGCGAGGATTTGCGACGGGATCATCGGGTATCGACGCCCCGCGGCGATTTTCACCTGATCGACTGGGGCGGGCAAGGCCCCCTGGCCGTGATCTGCCACGCCACCGGTTTTTGCGCCGGGGCGTACAACCCCCTGGCCGAGCGACTGTCGTCAGACCTCCATCCGGTCGGTCTGGACGACCGGGGACACGGGCTGAGCACCGCCCCGGCCGATCCGAGGCGGCTGGGGGACTGGTACGTCTTTGCCGACGATTTAGGCGAGGTCCTGGCCTCCCTGGGGGAGCCGGCGGTGGTCATCGGCCATTCGCGCGGGGGCACGGTCGGGCTGTTGGCCGCGGCCCGGCGGCCGGACCTGGTTCGGGCCCTGGTCCTGATGGACCCGACCATCCTGCCTTTTCACTGGATGTGGTGGTGGTGGATCTTCAAGAAGCTGGGCCTGTCACGCCGGGTGCCCATCGCCGCCCGGGCCGCAAAGCGCCGGGCCGTCTGGCCGGACCAAGAGACCTTGCTGGCGGCCTACCGGGGCAAGAAGAACTTCGAGGCCTGGCAAGGCGGCTGGCTGGAGGCCTACGTTCGGGAGTGCACCCGGCCTGACGGGGACGGTCGGATTCGGCTGGGCTGCGATCCGGCCTGGGAGTCGCGGGCGTTCGCCGTCTGCGCCCACGACGTCTGGCGATACGTGCCCCGGCTCGCTCACCCGACCCTGGTCCTCTACGGCGACCGATCGGACACCTTCCTCCCCCCCGCGGCCAGGCGTTTTCGGGCCAAGGCCCCCGGGGCCAGACTGATCGCCCTCGAGGGCACGAGCCACTTCGTGCCCATGGAGCGGCCCGAGGAGTGCCGGGAACTGATCGTCGATTTTCTACGGGAGGCCGGGATCATTTCTTGAGGGCGACCACGACCATGATCGGACGCTACACCAAGCTGGGCGTCTACCGCGAGCTGCTGGGCCGGCGGGGCGGGCTGGCTGAGCTCCATCGGGGCGGCCCTGGCCCACAACGTCGGCTCGATGATCGTCGTCGCCGCCTCGGCCGGCCCGGCCTTTTACCGCACACCGGCGGCCGCGGCCGGGGCGACCCGCTAAAGGGGCCCCGCCGCTGGCCGAAATAATTGGCCGCTGTTGTTGTGGTCCGCCTTGGGCGACGTGGCCCGGCGTTGTTCCCGGGCGGAGAAACCGGATCGGGTGGTGCGGCGATGACGGCCATGGTCAAGATGACCGGGATTCCCGGCGTGGCCAAGTAAACCTTGCGGAAAACCCCTTGGCGCGGCCCTGCGCTTCAGCCATCTCCTCAATTGTGGCAGCGGCGTTTAAATTCTTCCAGGGTGGTGGGAAGGTATTGTCCGGGCTGTGGGCTGAGCCTCAGTTCCAGCCGAGGGTGGGGTCGGTGGGAGAAGTGAAGGTGGCCTTTATACGTATAGCAGATCAACTGGTCAAAGGGCAGGCCGTCCCAGAGGGCCCACTCGATCAGGTCGAGCCGCGACACCTCGGGATTTTTCGGGACGATGTCCGCCGCCTGACCGATCAGGTGTTGCGATGTGGTCGAGCCGTTGAGGTCATCGTTGAGCTTTTTGGTCCGGTAGCCGGACGTGACGTTGATGGGACCGACCCGATCCCGCAGCGGCTGCAGTACTTTCTGGACCAAGGCGGACAGGTTCTCGATGATTTGAGCGTGGACGGTCCTTCGGGGGTCCAGTGAGTTGTCGATCCCCTGCTGGTCGGCCCATGGGGACCGGGTGAATTCCTCGAGGGTGAAGTTCCGGGAAAGACGCATAGTCTCCTCCTTGGCGGGCCTTCAGCCCGGTTCGACGACGGCCGGGGGGTGGGACGAGGCGATGCCAACGGCCGCCGAATCCCTCCTGGCACCGGAGGAGAATAAATGATCCCTTTGAGCTACATTTCCCCCGGGTAGGCCGCCTCCGCCGTCCGAAAAGGCTATTTGGCTACTGTCTATAGCTTAAGAATGTATATTAAAGACTATAATACGGCAACTAAAATCCGCCCACTCCGCGCCCGGGTCGAATCCCGGGCCACGGCCGGGGACGCCCAGGGAACAAGGGTTCGCCACCGGCGCCCGTCGGTTGGGCCGGCCTGGCCTTGTGGCCCGGATTGTGTCGGGGGAAGACCTTGGTCAGAACGAGATCTGGAACCTGACGCCGATGATCCGGGCGCCGCCCAGATCGGCTGTGGTGCCGGCCGGATCGGTGCGGCCCACGTCCTCGGTCGGATTCCAGCCGTAGAAGTAGTAACCCGCCTCCGGGGCGACGCTCAGGTGGCGATTGATCCGGGTGGGCGCGGCCAGGACCACGGCGTAGCGCTGGTTCATGCCGTGTCGCCACGCGCCGGGGGCGGAGGTCGTCGCCCTCGAGGACACGTCCCACTTCGTACCCATAAAACGGCCCGAGCCGCGCCGCGACCGGATCATCCGGTTTTTGCGAAGCCACGGTGTTCCGGATAGATCGTCGCCCGGCCGGACGCCACCCCGAATTTTTTTCGAACTCCCCGGTAATGAAACTCCCCGGCCCGCTGGGTCACCGGGACGTTTCGGCGCAATGCCGGACGATCACCGCCAGGAAATCATCGGCGTAACGCTCGAGCTTGACCTGACCGACCCCGCTCACGGCGGCGAATTCATCCTGGGTGCGCGGCCGCCGCCGGACCATGTCCATCAAGGACGAATCATGGAAGATGACAAAGGCGGGCACGCCCTGCTCGTCGGCCAGTTCCCGCCGCCTGGCGCGGAGGGCCTCGAACAGGGCCTCGTCCTCGGGCCGATCGAGCGCCTCGGCCGCAGCGCGTCTCGAAGCTCTTTTTCCGGACTTGGGGGGACGGGGCTGGACCGGGTCGAGACGCAACCGGACCTTGCGCCGGTGGCTCAGCACGTCCCGACTCCCGGGACCCAGGGACAGGCCGCCGTGCCCGACCGAATCAACCACCAAGAGACCCAGGGCCACCAGTTGTCGAAAAACGGCGTACCACTGCCGGGCGGTGAATTCCCGGCCGACGCCGTGGGTGCTGAGGCGATGGTGTCCCCAGCGCCTGATCCGGTCCGAATCCCGGCCCAGCAGGACCGAGATGACGTGACGGGCGCCGAATTTTTGCCCGGTCCGAAAGACGCAGGACAACGCCTTCTGGGCGGCGACGGTGCCGTCAAAGGTGTGGGGCGGATCAAGGCAGGTGTCGCAGTTGCCGCAGGGCCGGCATTCGTCTCCGAAATACTCGAGTAGGACCTGCCGGCGACAGCGACTCGTCTCGCCATAACCCAGCAGGGCCTCCAACTTTTGACGGGCGACGTGTCGGTGATGCTCATCCGCGTCAGACGCGTCGATGAACCGCTGTTGTTGAATCACGTCCGAAAGCCCGTAGACCATCCAGGCGTCGGCGGCCAGGCCGTCCCGGCCGGCCCGCCCGGTCTCTTGGTAATAGCTTTCCAGGCTGGAGGGCAGGTCCAGGTGGGCTACGAACCGGACGTCGGGCTTGTCTATACCCAAGCCGAAGGCGACGGTGGCCACCATGACCACGGTGTCACCAAGGACAAAGTGATCCTGGTGCCGGCGCCGGGTGTCCTTGTCCAGGCCGGCGTGGTAGGGCAGGGCCGGCAGGCCCTGCTCGGCCAGCCACCGGGCCGTCAGGTCGACCTTGGCCCGGGTCAGACAATAAACGATTCCGGCCTGGCCTTGATGCTCGGCCTCGATGAAGGCCACTAACTGGTCCCGGGGCCGGTCCTTGGCCGCGACCTGGTAGCGGATGTTGGGCCGGTCAAAGCCGGTGGCGAAGACCCGGGCCGTGTCCAGACCGAGGCAGGGCAGGATGTCGGCCCGGGTCGGGGCGTCGGCGGTGGCGGTCAGGGCCAGGATGGGCACCGCCTCGAACCGGGGCTTGAGCCGGCGCAGTTGCAGGTATTCGGGCCGGAAATCGTGCCCCCACTGGGAGACGCAATGGGCCTCGTCAATGGCGAACAGGGCCAAGGGGCATCGCCCCAGAAAGTCGAGGAAACCCTCCTGAAACAGTCGTTCCGGCGAGACGTAGACCAGGTCCAGTTCGCCGCGTAGCATCCGACGCCTGATCCGGGCCGCCTCCGGGGCGGACAAGGTCGAATTCAGGGCCGCGGCCCGGACGCTCGCCTGCCTGAGCGCCAGGACCTGGTCGGTCATCAGGGCGATGAGCGGGGAAATGACCACCCCCACCCCGGGGCGGCAGATGGCCGGGATCTGGTAGCAAAGAGACTTCCCGCCGCCGGTGGGCATCAGGACCAGGCAGTCACCCCCGGCCATGACGTGCTCGATGACTTCCTGTTGTCGCCCCCGCCAGGTGTCAAATCCGAAGACGCGGCGAAGGACCTCCCGGGCCTGAACTTCGGGCATCGAGAACACATTTCCCTGTTTAAAGGACGGCTATATATACCACCTGGGAGTCGGCCCTGAAAGGGATAACATTAATAATCCGGGTTAAGCCGACGCCCGGGTGTTCAAGGTTACAAATCGTCCCGGCCTAAGAACTCGACCAGGTTTTCGGTCACGTCCTCCGGCTTTTCCAGGGGGAAAAAGTGGCTCGCTTCGGGAATTACGAAAAACTCGGCCCGGGCCAAGGCCCCGGCCAGGTCCCGGGCCAGGGACACCGGAAACAATTTGTCCCGGGCGGCCCACAGGACCAGGGTCGGGGCGGCGATGCGGGAAAG
>JAHJDS010000182.1 GCA_018812395.1 Pseudomonadota bacterium | reverse complement strand
TTTTTGTCGACTGGGGTCAGATGGAGCAGGTCATTCTCAACCTGGCCGTCAACGCCCGCGACGCCATGCCCACCGGCGGCGCCTTGACCATCGAGACCCGGAACGTCGACCTGGGGGACACTGACCCCCGCCGGCCGCCGGGACTTTCGCCGGGGCACTATGTCAGGCTGGCCGTGACCGACACCGGCGTCGGCATGGACCCCGACACCATGTCCCGCATCTTCGAGCCCTTTTTCTCGACCAAGGCCGACGGCCGGGGCACGGGCCTGGGACTGGCCACCGTGTTCGGCATCGTCCGGCAGAGCGGCGGCGAGATCGTGGTGGACAGCGAGCCCGGTCGGGGCACGGAGTTCACGATCCACCTGCCGCGGACCGACGCCACCATCGCCCGCCGGGAAAGGCCTCGCCGGCCCGACGAACAGCCCCGGGGCACCGAGACGATCCTCCTGTTGGAGGACGAGACGCCGGTCCGGCAGGCCGCGGCCCGGATTCTGGCGAAATACGGGTATACCGTCCTCGAGGCCCAAAACGCCGGCGAAGGCCTCATGATTTCCGAAAACCACCCCGGACCGATTCATTTGCTCTTGACCGACGTGGTGCTGCCCAAGATCAGCGGCGTGCAGTTCGCCGAGCGCCTGGCCGGAATACGACCCGAGACCAAGGTCCTGTTCATGTCCGGCTACACCGATGAGGCGGTGTTTCACCACGGCGTGCCCGCCGAAGGCGTCAACTTCATCGCCAAGCCGTTTACCCCCCGATCGCTGGCCCGGAAGGTGTGTCAGGTGCTCTCCGCCCCTTCTTGAGCCCGCCCCAGGTTTTTTAATACAGGGATATTCATTTTTTTTGTTCGATCCGGTATACTGATCGCGGGAGGAGAGGCACAGGGCGGTCCCCGGCGGGGGGCGCCCCCGGTTAGGTCCGGCCGCGTCCGCGGCCCAAGGTAAAGTCCCCGACCATGGCCCGAATTCTGATCAATGACGACGACCTGGCCATATGCGCCGTGCTGGCCAGAATCCTGCGCGGCATGGGCCACGACGTGGTTCAGGCCCATACCGCGGCCGAAGGCCTGGCCGCCGCCCGGGGCGAGGCGTTCGATCTGGTGTTTCTGGACGTCCGGATGCCCGACGGCAGCGGGCTGGACGTTTTGCCCGAGATCCGGCAGATCCCCGCCCCGCCCGAGGTGATCATCATCACCGGTGACGCCGATCCCGACGGCGCCGAACTGGCGGTCAAGAACGGGGCCTGGGACTACATCACCAAGCCCGTTACCCCCCAAAACATCCGGCTGGCCGTCAGCCGGGTCCTGCAGTACCGAGAGGAGAAGGCCTCGGTCAAGCCGCCGAGGGTGCTCCATCGGGACGGCATCATCGGCAGCGGACCGGTCATGGAGCGCGGCCTGGAACAGCTGGCTCAGGCCGCGGCCAATGACTCCAACGTGTTGATCACCGGCGAGACGGGCACCGGCAAGGAGGTGTTCGCCCGGGCCATCCATCGGAACTCGTCCCGGTCCGGGGGCAACTTCGTGGTCGTCGACTGCGCCGCCCTGCCCGCGACCCTGGTCGAGAGCATCCTCTTCGGTCACGTCCGAGGCGCCTTCACCGGGGCCGATCGCGACGAGGACGGCCTGATCAGTCAGGCCCACGGCGGCACCCTTTTCCTCGACGAGGTGGGCGAGCTGCCCTGGTCCATGCAAAAGGCCTTTCTGCGTGTTTTGGAGGACGGCCGGTTTCGGCCGGTGGGTTCGAGGCAGGAGCGGGACTGCGACTTCCGCCTGGTGGCGGCCACAAACCGCGATCTGGATCAGCAGGTGACAGACGGGCGGTTTCGCCGCGACCTGCTTTTCCGGCTGCGCGTCCTCCACCTCGAGGTGCCTCCGCTTCGGGACCGGAGCGAGGACATCCAGGCCCTGGTCATGTATCACACCGCCAGGCTGTGCGAGCGAAAAGGGATCGGCATCAAGGGCTTTTCGCCCGAATTCATCGTCGCCCTGAGGGAGTACCACTGGCCGGGCAACGTCCGCGAACTGGTCAACACCCTGGATCGGGCCCTGGCCGCGGCCGGCGGGGAACCGACCCTCTACCCCACACACCTGCCGACCAACATCCGCGTCGAACTGGCCCGGGCCAAGGTCGGCCCGGCCGAAGAGCCGCCCCCCGAGGTGGAGATCGACCCCGAGGCGTCCCTGCCGACGCTCAAGGATTTTCGGGAGCGGGGCGTGGCCCGTCTGGAGAGGCAATACCTGCGTGAACTGCTCCGCCGCGCCGGCCGCAATCCAAAGGAAGCCTGTCGCGTGGCCGGCCTGCAACGCTCGCGGTTGTACGAACTCCTGCGCAAGTATGACCTGAGCCTCTGATCCATCCCGTCGTTTCCCGCCCCGAGTCAATAGTCACCCCACATCCGACTTTTGTCCGGCCCGGCCGGACCGTGGTCCGGAGGGGCCGCACGGCCCGGGGCCGGCCGGCGACCGGGCGGCCGGTCGCCGGGCTAAAGGATCAGATAACATGTTAATAAAATTGATATTGTTTGTGGGGCGTGAAGCTGGCACGTTTTTTGGTAGCCCTAAAGGTAACCAATCAGAGGGCAAGCACCGCCGGCCCATCGAGACCAGGAATCATGTCGCTCATTCTCTTTGCCCCACGCCTCGAGAAGTATGTCGGACGCCTGCTGAATCTGGTGGCCGAGGCGACGCCTGGGGTCGAGATCGAGATCCACTTGACCCTCGAGTCACTGGTGGCCCGGATGCGTCGGAGCGACACCGAGTCCCAGGTGGTCATCCTGGTGACCCAAACCAGACGGGATCTCGACGGGTTGCTCACGATGAGACATTTCCTGACCGACCGTCACCTGATCCTGATCGTTCCCGACGGGGAGGCGGCCACCCTCTCGGCCGGCCACCGGCTCCGCCCCCGGTTCCTGTCCGTTCTGGAGAAGGGCCCCCAGGCCGTGGCGGCGGTGGCGACCCGGCTTTTAAGAGCTGACCGCCGGGCCGGGGCGAGGCCCGAGCGAAAAGACGGCCACGCCGGGGTAAGGGTATAGCCACATGAGCCGTTTTGGTTCCACCATCGGCCGGCTCTTTGACCGGACAAAGGAATCCGCCGGGGACGTCCCGAACGGGGCCGCCGGGCCGCCGCCCTGGGGCCTGGACTCCTGGCGGGAGCGGATCCTGACGGCCTTTTTCCTGACGGTCGTCATTCTGGGCGGCCTGGCCTATGTTCCGAGCATGATTTACCTGGTCACCCGTGGGCACTGGGTCGCGGCCGGGTTCGACACCGTGGCCGTGGCCTGGGCCGTGGTGGCCCTGGTCTGGCGGCGAAAAATCGGACTGGCGGTCCGGGCCGGGGTGACCGTGACGTTCATCTACGCCCTCGCCGTCGTCATCCTGGCCCACCTGGGCCCTTACTCCGGCGGTCCCATCTGGCTGTTCGCCTTTGGCGTGGCGGCCGGGGTGCTGTTCGGACTGAGGGCCGCCCTGGCCGCCTTGGCCCTGAACGCCCTGACCCTGGCCGTCTTTGGGGGACTGTTGGCCGGCGGGTGGTTGACCTGGGCCGAGGCGGGGCCGGAGACCTGGCCCCGCTGGCTGGTCTTGGCGGGCAACTTCATCCTGCTCAACGCCCTGATCGGCGTCTCGGTGGCCGCCCTGGCCCGGGGACTGCAAGCCGCCCTCCGCCAGGAGAAGAGGGCCCTGGCCGATCTCGTGCAAGAGGTCGATGAACGGCGCCGGGCCGAGTCGGCGATCTGGGAGGAAAAGGAACGCTTTCGGGTGCTGGTGGACGAGTCACCTCTGGGCGTGTCCTTGATCGATCCCCGGGGCCGGTATTTGTATGTCAATCCCAAATTCACGGAGATGTTCGGCTACACCCTGGCCGATGTGCCCACCGGCAGGGACTGGTTCCAGCGGGCCTTTCCCGACCCGGACTATCGGCGGGAGGTGGCTTCGACCTGGCGCGGCGATCTGGAAACGTCCGGGCCCGGCGAGGCTCGGCCTCGGACCTTCAACGTCACCACCAGGGACGGGACGGAGAAGCTGATCCAGTTCCGGCCCGTCGGCCTCGAGACCGTAGAGCAACTGGTGATGTACGAGGACGTCACCCAGCGCCACCGGGCCGCCGAGGCCCTCCGGGCCTCGGACAAGCGCTACCGGGACCTGTTCAACAGCATCAGCGACTTCATCGTGACTCACGACCTGGAGGGCCGACTGCTGGCCGTCAACCGGGCCGTGGCCGACATCGCGGGCCTGCCGGCCGAAGCCCTGGTCGGACGGCCCATCACCGACTTCATTCCCCTCGAACACCAGGACGATTTTTTCACCGATTACCTGGCCCGGACCAGGGACCAAGGTCGGGCCGAGGGCGTGTTCAAGATCCGGCCGGGCCGGAGACGCGAATACTACGTCGAATTCCGCAGCGCCCTGGTCCGCGACGAGTCCGGCCAGACCTACGTCAGCTCCTCGGGCCGTGACGTCACCGAGCGGATTCTGGCCGAGCGGGAGGTCAGGGCGCTCGAGGAGCAACTCCTTCAGGCACAGAAGATGGAGGCCATCGGCACCCTGGCCAGCGGCATCGCTCACGATTTCAACAACGTCCTGCAGGCCGTAGGCGGCTATCTGCAGCTGATCAAGATGGAAGAAGCGGAGTCGGGCGGAGCCTCCCGGTACTTGCCGGAAATAGAGCGGGCGGTGGAGCGGGCCGGTGATCTGGTGCGGCACATGCTGACCTTCAGCCGCAAGGTGGATCGAAAGTTGATGCCCGTCGATCTCAATCAGCAGGTGACTCAGGCCATAAACATGCTGCAACGGACCCTGCCCAAGATGATTCGGGTCGAGGCCCGTCTGAGCGAGGATCTGCGGCCGGTCCAGGCCGACCCGACCCAGATCGAACAGGTCATCATGAACCTGGGGGCCAACGCCAAGGACGCCATGCCGGACGGGGGCGACTTGATCCTCGAAACGCAAAACGCCACCCTGGACGGCCGCTTCTGGCACTCCCACCCGGACCTTACGCCGGGGGAATACGTCCGCCTGCGGGTGGCCGACACGGGCTGCGGCATGGCTCCCGAGACGTTGCCACACGTTTTCGAGCCGTTTTTCACCACCAAGGCCCCCGGCCACGGGACCGGCCTGGGCCTGTCCACGGTCTACGGCATCGTCCGCGGCCACGGCGGACTGGTCATCTGCCACAGCCGGCTCGACGAGGGCACCACGTTCGACATTTACGTGCCGGCCCTGGCGGCCGAGGTTGCCGTTCAGGCCGCGGCCCCCGAGGGCGAGGAAAAGGTCCGCGGCGGGCACGAGACCATTTTACTGGCCGACGACGAGACGGCGGTGGTGGACATCGGGCGCCGGATCCTGGAGCGGAGCGGGTACACCATGCTGACCGCCGACAGCGGCGAGGAGGCCCTCGACATCTACCGGAAACGGGCCGAGGAAATCGACGCCGTGATCCTGGACATGAGCATGCCCGGCATGGGCGGCTACGCCTGCCTGGAAAAAATCCTGGCCTTCGACCCCGCGGCCAAAATCATCGTCGTCAGCGGCTATACCGCCGAACTCGAAGTCAAAAAAATCATCGACGCCGGGGCCCGCGCCTTCTTGGGCAAGCCGCACCGGCTGGGGGATCTGCTGCAAAAGGTGCGTCACGTCTTGGATCAGGGCCCCGAGGGGGACGACCGAGGCGACCGCGGCCCGGCGCGATAGCGAGCACGAATCATGGACGACGACAACGCCGGCCGGACACGACTGAGGGCCGAACTGGAGCGGCGGCGACGGGACGATGAACGATTGCGGTCAGGGTCGAGGGCGGCGGCCGCGTCGCCGGTCCCTTGGCCCGAGGCCGGGCGGCCGGGACTGGACGTCTGGGACGACCTGCCCGGTTTCGCCTTTCTCCTGGCCGACGATCACTCGATTCGCGGCGCCAGCCGTCGGTTCGGGGAACGGTTCGGCGATTGGTCCGGACGGAACTGCTACGAGGTCCTGCGCCATCGGAGCGAGCCCTGCGTCGTCTGCCCCACCTGGCGGGTCTTCGAGACGGGCGACCCTCAACGCTGGGACTGGACCGACCACGACGGGCGGTCCTACGAGGTTTTTGATTATCCTTTCGGGGAAGAGGACGGCCGGCCATTGGTGCTGGAAGTGGGCCTGGACGTCACCGACCGCAAACGGCTGGAGGCGTCGCTTCGGGAAAGCGAAGACAAATACCACCTGGCGCTCGAGACCATGGGCGAGGGCGTGGTCGTCCTCCAGGACGCCAGGATCAAGTTCGCCAATGCCCGGGCGGGGCGGATGGCCGGGTACCCGGTGGACGAACTCCGGACGGGATCGATCGCCCGGTTGATTCATCCCGACGACCGGGAACCGATCCTGCAGCGCCACATCGAGCGCATCGCCGGACGGGAACTCCCCGAGGTGTATGAGTGCCGGCTGGTCAGAAAGGACCAGACCGTCTGGTGGGCCCAGGTGCGGGGCGCGCGCTTGTACTGGGACGGTCGTCCGGCGACCTTGAACTTCATCACCGACATCACGGCGCTCAAGACGGCCCAGCAGACGCTCGAGGCGACCCGGCAGGAGAAGGACGCCGTCGCGAGGGAGATGCACCACCGCTTCCAGAGCCAGATTCAGGTCATCTCGAGCCTGTTGTCGCCCCAAACCTCTCCGGGGCGTGACCCCGACGGGGTTCGGGCGGTCACGAAGGCCCAGTCCCGCCTGGCGACCTTGGGTCTCATTCAGGACATCCTGCACCGCTCCGGGTCCCTGACTCACGTCGACCTGCACGCTTTCGCCAGGAGTCTGACCGACGAGTTGGGCTGGCGCTTCGGCGCCCCGGCGGCCGGGATCGACCTCGAGGTCAACGGCCCCCCGGTATACGTCGATCCGGGCCGGGCCACGTGTTGCGGCCTGATCGTCCACGAACTGGTCGGCAACGCACTAAAAAACGCCTTTCCCCAGGGCGGGCCGGGTCTGATTTCGGTGGGCGCCTCTTTAGAGTCGGACGGGGCCGTACAATTGACCGTCACCGACAACGGCGTCGGCCTGCCGCCCGGGTGGGACGCCTCACCGCCTTCCTCGCTGGGCCAGGCCCTGGTCCGCCGCCTGGTCGAGGACCGATTGGGGGGCCGCCTGGTCGTGGCATCGGAGTCGGGGGCCAGGTTCACGATCACGTTTCGCCCCTGACCCGGCCGTCGCCCGCCCCGCCTTGACAAACCCCGGTCCACGTGCGAGACGTTG
Organism: Pseudomonadota bacterium; assembly: GCA_018812395.1. Lineage (GTDB taxonomy): Bacteria > Desulfobacterota > Desulfarculia > Desulfarculales > JAHJDS01 > JAHJDS01. The sequence goes on along the minus strand of JAHJDS010000182.1, from coordinate 7,874 downwards.
AACAGACATGGCGGCCGGACCCTAAACCACGGCCGCCGGGGACGATGATCGAGCAGACAAGGGGGAAGTGATGTCCAAATCCGAGCGGAACCTCGAGGAGGCCTTTGCCGGCGAGTCCCAGGCCAACCGGCGCTATCTGGCCTTCGCCCAAAAGGCCGAGGCGGAAGGTTATCCCCAGGTGGCACGGCTCTTCCGGGCCGCGGCCGAGGCCGAGACCATTCACGCCCACAATCACCTCCGGGCCCTGGGGGGCGTCCGGACCACCCGGGAGAACCTGACGGAGGCCGTCGGCGGGGAGACCCACGAGTTCAAGGAGATGTACCCCCAAATGATCGCCGACGCCGAGGCCGAGGGCCAAGAGGGGGCCAAGCGGACCTTTGCCTGGGCCAACGAGGTGGAGAAGACCCACGCCGGGCTGTACCAGAAGCTCCTGGACGACCTGGACGGGGACCCGGGCGATTATCCGTACTGGGTCTGTCCGGTGTGCGGTCACACGGCCGAGAGGGAGGCTCCGGAGCGCTGCCCGGTTTGCGGGGCCAAGGGGAGCCGTTTCTTCAAGGTCGAGTAGGCCGTCGGGGTCAATCGTCCCCCGGCCGGCGGTGGTGTGTGTATGTGGCTTCGTCTTTTCCGCTGAGACATCATTGCTGGGCCGTGCTCGGCTGGCCCGACAAGTAAGGAGGTACAGGCTGTGAGGTGAAAATGTGTGTTCTCCGTATAAGCGGCGATCTCGTTCAAGTCCGTACCAAGGGGGGGCAAAATGAAGCGCGTGATCTTTTTAGCGTGGTGCCTGGTGCTGGTCGGATCGGCGAACGAGTCACAGGCCATCAGTTATCGCAATGAACCGCGCGGCTTCCGTGGCTTGAAATGGAGCGCTAGGTCATACCGAATTAGTGGTTTAAAATATGTAAAGACCGATAAGAAAACCGACAAAAAAACCATGTTCACGCCTACGGATGCTGTGCAGGCGTTATACTCCCTCGGGTTGGCCGGTTTCAGCATAAAAAAGGCCATCAAGATGCTAATCCCCATTATTGACCTTGCTACGGCCGAAAGTACTAGTTTGTCTATGGCGGGAGAAATGATTGCCGGGACTATGAAGACATTTAAACTGCGGCCGGACGAAACTAGGCGGGTAGTTGATCTTTATACCGGAGCCATCAGCGCATCCAAGCTCAGCATGGAACGTTTGAGCGAATCGATCAAATATGTGGCGAAGGTTTTTGCCCGTCTGAAATATTCAGAGGAAGATATGGTGGTAGCGCTGGCCGTTGCGGCGGAAGCTGGTGTTTTCGGCTTTCAGGCCGGCAATTCATGGAGAACGGCCCTAATGTCTCTGGTTCGTCCCTCAATGTTGGCCTATAAATCAATGGTGGCCCTAAAAATGAGCATCGTCGATATTCATAAGAAGATGCTCCCGATCCCGGCTATCCTCGAACAATTTAGGTGGGGCCTGCAAAACGTGACAACTCGCAAACTCATTTTGAATCATCTAGTCAATATTTTTGGCCTTGAATCCTTGCCCGTCGTACTAAAAGGTGTTGAAATGGGTATTAATGGCTGGGCGAGGCTGTATGGCCGGATCATAGCCAGTGCCTCAGCTTTGGAAAAGGCGCAAGCAAAACGCGAGGCATTCAGGGGTCGAACACGAGCGTCAGCCTCAGCTATGGAGCGCCTGCATATTTGCACGGGTACTTTTCCAATAAAAAGTTATGTGCGCCCAAAAGACAGTTTGAAAATTGGGCTGGCCCGGGTCAAATCAATCCAGTACAAATTCGCATACAAGCGCCTTATGGCCGTCGAAATTTGGGCCTACGGCTCGTCCGACGTCCAGGCCCTCCATCGGTATATTAAAACGCGGTTCGGCTTTGGCAGCCGGATGCCCGCCAGTTTGGGCGGCGGCCTCGGTTGGCTTGGGTACAAGACCACCATGTTCTTGAAAATCAAGCCCACAGGGGACGTTGCTCAATTCGTGATGGTCTCGCCCCGAATAATGAAATGGGCGACCACGAGGGCCAAGAGGCGCTAAAGCAGGGACATGTAAAGGCCCGCGCCGCCTACAGGCCATCCCAGGGCGATCCGTCGGTTAAGAAAACGCCGGTCGCCAAGGCCTCACCAACCATCAGCGGACTGCCGGTCTTAGAGGCTTGTTGTGTACGAGAGACGGTGAGGCCCGGGAGAGCCTCCCCGTCGAGCATTTCTGATTGCTTTATTATTGCTTGAAAGAAATTAGGGGTCAGGCCTCTCGACCTGACCCCTTGAAATTTGTGGTGGAGCTGAAGGGACTTGAACCCTTGACCTCGTGACTGCCAGACAGAACCCTTGAGTTTCCTGACCTCCTCGATGCTTTACAACACCCCAATATCATTGGATTTTACCGTTAGCAGCTTTAGGCGGCTTTAGCCGATTTTCGCCGATTTCTCACACCAAGTCTCACCCAGATTCGCACATGGAAATAGTCGTCCGGGAGCCATCGGCAACGGTTGGATAGACACGATATGGGTGGCCGAATCGACCCGGGACGAGGTGGCGCGGGCCGGACGGGCCGGCGAAGCACTCGGCCAGGTGGATGCCTCCCCGGGCCGAGCCATCATCTTGATCCTGTGGTCTGAACCTGGCCGACGATCTTCGCGGCGAAGGACCGATCGGGCGTACTGTTGAGAAACCCGGGCGTGGTCCAGGTCTCCCCTGACCGCCAAGCAGGGGGCGGTCGGGTCGAACCGCCGGTCAATGAGGCGGTGCCACCGGGCAGGACTTCCAGGCGCGCGCGACGACTCCCCCGGTGATTCGGATTATTCGTCAGGCCCGGGACGCGAGCCCTTCTCGATCAGGCCCAGGAAGGCCCGGGCCGGGCGCGGCGGCTCGGCGTCCGCGGGAAAGACGATGTCGGTCTGGACGAACATCGGTCCCTCGCTGATGGTCACGGTGGACAACAGTCCCATTTTTGCCTCCAGGGCGACCTCCGGCTTGTACAAAAACGAGATTCCGCGGCCCTTGATCACGTACTCCTTGATGAACTCGTTGCTGCCCGCCTCGACCACGATCGACGGCTGGAAGCGGTGGGATTCGAGCATGGACAAGATGGCGTGCCGCGAACCCGAGCCGACCTCGCGGATGATGAGAGGCTCGTCGCGGAGTTCCATCAGCGACACTTCCCCTCGTCCGGCCAGCCTGTGTTTTGGCGGGAGGACCAGGCAGAACTCCTCGAGACTGTAAGGGACCACCCTCAGCTTGCCCATGAGCGGCAAGCGGCCGATGATGCCGAAATCGTACTCGTAGTTGGCCACGCCGTCGGCGATCTCCTGGGAGTTGCCTTCGGCCAGGCGGACTTTTATCCGCGGATACCGCTCCTGAAAAAGCGACAGCAAACCCGGCATCAGGTGCCGGGCGAAGCTGCGGGTGGTGCCGATGGTCAGCGACCCGTGCGTCAGTTCGAGGTAACCTTTGAGCACGTGCTCCATCTCGCCGACGATCTCGAAGAGCCGCTGGGCGTAATCGAACATGGCCCGCCCGGCGTCGGTCAGTTCGATGTTTTTGCCGCACTTGCGAAAAAGCTCGACCTCGATGTCTCGCTGCAGGGTCTTGATTTGCATGGTCACCGCCGGCTGGGAGACATGGAGTATTTCGGCGGCCTTGGTGACGCTGCCTTCCCGGGCGGCCAGATAAAAGGCCCTGAACTGGTTTAAATTAATCGGCATCGAGTCCTCGGGGGCGACGCATAAGCAAAACTTATGATAACATCAAAATAATTGTTTTGACAAGTCATTTCATGTGGTGATGAAGTGAATTCAGTTTTTTCGAGCCAACACCAAGCGGCCAAAGGCCGTCCGACGCGGTAAGGGGGACTCCATGTATGATGGAATCATTATCGGGGCCGGGCCCAATGGTCTGTTGTGCGCCGCCTACCTGGCCAAGGCCGGCCAGAAGATCCTGCTGCTGGAGAGGCGCTTCGAGATGGGCGGGGGGCTCTGTTCGGAGCACGTCACCATCCCCACCTTCATCCACAACACCCACGCCATCTACATGCCCATGGTCGACTACGCGCCCTTTTTCGACGACTTCCACACCGAGATGACCGAGGTCTACGACCTGGCCTTTGTCCATCCCGACCCGGTGATGACCCTGTCGCTGTTGGACGGCCGAACCCTGTCGGTCTTCAACGACCTCGAGCGGACCGCGGCCTCCATCGCCCGATTCTCCGAGAAGGACGCCACCACCTATCGCAAGGCCATGCCCCGGTTCAAGGAGTACGTCGACCTGTTCATCGCCCCGGCCACCTACGCCCCGCCCCACCCGGCCATGGAGGCCATGGCCAAGATGCAGGCCCACGAGATCGGCCGGGAGATCCAGGCCCTTCAGCCGCTGAGCCCCAGGGCGATCATCGAGGAGTTGTTCGAGAACGAGCACGTGCGCACCCTGTTCCTGTACGCCGCCACCATGTGGGGCCTGGACTACGACCTGGAGGGGCTGGGGTTCCTGGTGCCGCTTTACCTCAACCGGGCCTCGGCCTACCGGCTGGTCAAGGGGGGCACCCACCACCTGGCCCACCTGATGAGCAAGACGATCTACAAGAACGGCGGCATGATCATCGGCCCCAAGCCGGTCTCGAAAATCATTTTGGAGAACGGCCGGGCCGTGGGGGCCGAGACCGAGGACGGTTACTCCTATCGGGCCAAGAAGTTCGTCATCAGCAGTCTCAACCACCACCAGACCTTCCTGGACCTGGTGGGCGAGGATCACCTTGACGGCGAGTTCGTGACCCGGATCAAGGACTGGCAATGGGAGAAACACAGCCTCTTTCACGTCCACCTGGCCCTGACCGAGACGCCGGCGTTCAAGATCGGACCGGACAACCCCGACGTCAACGGCGCACTGATCCACCTCTTCGGTTTCGAGGGCTACCGGGAACTGCTGGATCACCTGGCCTCGATGAAAGACGGCGAGCTGGTCGACGCCGGGTTCAACTGCTGCTTCCCGACCCTGCACGACCCGTCCCAGGCCCCGCCGGGCAAGCACACCGGCCTGATCTCCTGCCACGCCCCCTATCACCTGGCCCGCGACGGCGGGGCCGAGGCCTGGTACGACATCCGCGACGAGATCGCCGACATGGTCATGGCCAGGCTGTCCCGATACGTGACCAACGTCAACGACGACACGGTGATGTGGCGCTACATCACCACTCCCAAGGACATCCACAACAAGTTCGTGGACATGTACCAGGGATCATACAAGCAGGGGGCCTACACGCCGTTGCAGATGGGGTATCTGAGGCCCAACGAGCAGTGCTCCGAGTACGCCACGCCGATCAAGGACCTTTACTTGTGCGGTTCGTGCACCTATCCCGGCGGCACGATCCTCTTGGCCAACGGCTACAACGCGGCCAATCGCATCGCCGAGGACCACGGCATCGCCAAGTGGTGGACCAAGCCCGCGTCCGTGGTCCGGGCCGAAGAACTGGGCCTGCTCTAGTGTTTTGTTCCCTAACTGACGTGGATGCTCTACGTTCTTGGCGGTTCGGCGCTAACAACTTATCCATGTAACGGAAAATCGGTGGGCCGAACCGGCAAGAACTACTCCCGTCGAGCGTACGGCTATTTAGGGTACGCTACACTCGGAGGTTTTGAGGGGTGAAAGTCCAATCCACCGGCCTGGGCAAGACGGTCATGAAGGCCCAGTTCAAGGGACTGGCCAAATCCGACTTCGAGGGTCAGGCCAGCCTGCTGCTGACCATGGAGTCGTCCGAGCCGCTGCACTGGACCATCAAGGTCTATCTCGACCCCAGGGACGTGCGCCGGGCGGTGGTGATGGGCCTCAAGCCGTCGGTCCTGTGGCGGGCCTTTGTCAGCCTGGTCTGCGGCCGGTTTTCTTTTTTAAAAAGGGCCAGGCCCCGGACCGCGACCGAAACCGGCTCGCCCCCGGAGACCGCCGGGCTTCCGGCCCCGGGGCCCGACGGATCGGATTCCCGCCCGAGCGGGCTGAGCGTCCTGGCCAAGTTCAAGGAGTAAGACCGCTTCCGGCAGCAAGGAGAATCGAGACATGGCCGACAAGAGCTACGACGCCGTGATCATCGGCGGAGGCCACCACGCCACCATCATCGCCAACTACCTCCAGAACGCCGGCCTGCAGACCGCCTGCTTCGAGCGTCTGCACGAGATGGGTGGCGGGGCCTGTGGCGACGAACTGCCGGCCCCCGGTTTTCTGCAGAACCCCTGCGCCCACTTCACCCGGATGTTCGGCCACCCGGCCTACGGCGACTTCAACCTGCGCGACTTCGGGCTCCACTACGTCTTCCCCGAGGGCAACGAGGCCATGGTCTTCCCCGACGAGACCTGCTTCGTCGGCTACACCGCCTTCCCGGTGGTCGACCCCGCCACCGGCCAGGAGGATTTCTCGAACCAGAATTTCCAGAAGACATACAATGAGATCGCCCGGTTCTCCAAGCGCGACGCCGACACCTACGAGTGGATCACCGAGAAGTACCGGAAGGTCTGGCGCCACGCCTTTCGCCGGTACCGCTACAACCCGCCCACGCCCTGGGGGACGCCCAACCCCCTCGAAGAATTGTTCACCGACCCCGACTCCGGGTTCGATCCGGTGTGGCACTACATGTCCGGGGTCCAGGTCGCCCGGGACCTGTTCGAGAGCGTCGAGATGCGGGTCTTGTTCATGCGGGCCATCGAGACCAGCTCCGGGTCCTTCCCGGTCGACCCCATGGGGGCCTACCTGGTCATTCACACCCTGGGGCTGATGCTGTCTTTGGAGTCGGCCTCGATCGTCTCGGGCGGCACCCACGCCATCACCCACGCCCTGCAGCGCTCGTTCTCGTCCATGGGCGGCGAGTTCTTCGTCGAGAGCGAGGTGGACAAGGTCATTCTCGACGGCGATCGGGCCGTGGGCGTCAGGCTGGTGGGCGGCGCCGAGATCGAGGCCAAAAAGCTCGTCGTCTCCGATCTGGGCGTGCCCCAGACCATCATGCGGATGCTTCGGGACACCGAGTTCTCCGACAAGATACTCCACCGGGTCAAGACCATCGACTATGACCGGTCCCAGATCTTCTGGGGCAACGTCGCCCTGCACGAGTTGCCCGACTACACGGCCAAGAGCTTCAACCCCGACCTGGGCGACCAGCCCCGGCTCTACATGGGCCCCAAGGACGAGGACTACATGTCCTACAACTACATGTCGGACATCTTTTTGAACGGCATGCCCCGGCCGGGCCACATGTACCTCCTGGCCGCGCCCGACTCCATCTGGGACCACAACCGGGCGCCGGAAGGGAAACACACCATCCTGATCGAGGAGTTTACGGCGCCCTACCGCTTCTTCACCGAGAAAGAGTGGCTCAAGATGAAACGGGAGATCGTCGACCGGGCCCTGGCCGACTGGCGGATCTACGCCCCGAACATGACCTGGGACAACGTCATCTCCCACAACATCCAGACCCCCCTCGACGTCATCTACCGCCACCCGGACATGAAGGAGGGCGGCTGGGTCGAGGGGGCGATGATGCTGGCCCAGCAGGACCGGTTCCGGCCCATCCCTGAGATCGCCAACTACCGGATCCCCGGCGTTGACAACATGTACATCTGCTCGTCCAACCTGCATTCCTGCGGCGGGATCGGCCGGGGTTCCTCGTACAACTGTTTCAAGATCATCGCCGAGGACCTGGGCCTGCCTAAGATCTGGGAAGACAAGGGCCGGGAATACTAGTGTGGCGATCCCTAAATAGCGGGCCGCTCGACGGGAGCCGTTCTTGCCGGTTCGGCCCACCAATGTCGCGTTATTTGGATAATTTGTCCGCGCCGAACCGCCAAGAACGTCGAACAAACACCGTCACCTTGATTAGGGGACAAAACACTAGCGGGGGGCGCTGATGC
>JAHJDS010000181.1 GCA_018812395.1 Pseudomonadota bacterium | reverse complement strand
TCGGGATCGGCCGCCACCCGGATCGCGTCGTCATACAGGGCCAGCATTTCCCGCACCTGGCTGTGGTCCAGTCGGGCCGCCCGGGCCGTGGACTCGATGATGGCCATCAGCCGGTGGATGCGGAGCCGGGCGATGACCTCTTCCAGTCCCACCTCGGCCACCTGGTCGGTCAGCGGGGCCAGGGTCTGCTCGCTCATCTTGCCCACCGTGACCCGGGAAAAGGTGGTGTGGCCGCGAATAATTAGAAGGACCTCGCGGATCAGGGCCTCATCCAGGCCATACAGGGCCAGCTTGGCCAGATGGCGAATAAGGGGCACGTCCGAGGGGCTGCCGGCCGCCGGGGCCAAGTAGCCGGCCAGCCGAATGAGCGAGGACCGCTGCTGGACCAGCCGCCAGACGTCCGAGAGCAGCGGGTGACTCCAGTGTTCGTTATCGAGGGGCTTTTTAAGGCGGAACCATTCCGAGCCTGCGGCCTCGACCAGGCTGTCGCGCTCCACGCTGCCCAGGATGTCCAGCACCCGGTCCACGTAGCCGAAGGTGTCGATCTCCGGCCCGACCAGGGACAACGGACAGCCGGCCAGTCCCTGGCGATCGATGTCGTTTTGAAGCCTCCCCAGGTCCACGGCCGGGAGCCTCTTCTCTCCCCGAAAGACGATGATCGTCTCGGGCAGTCCCCCCTCGACCTCGACCATGGCCGACCATTCCTGGCGCAGGGGTTCGGGCAACAGCCGCCGGGACTCGATGGTGGTGAAAAGCGGCCTCAGGAAGTGCTGGCGCAGGGTCCGGAACTCGGGGCAGGCGCCGCGGAAAAGATGCAGGTCGGTGTAATCCAATTGGTTGATCTGGGACAGCGGCAGTTCCTCGGGCGAGCGGTCATCGAGCAGCCGACGCACCGTGTCGCCCGAGCCCGGCGGACCGGCCAGGAAGGCCTCGAGGTCGCCCCGATCCACGGTGAAAGGCCGGTTGCGGGTCAGTTGATAGCGGCGGGTGGTCTGGTACAGGTGGGTGAAGGCCAAAAAACTCTTGAGGTGCCGCAGGTGTTTGAACCGGACCCGAACCTGCTGTCCCGGCCGGGCCAGGGGGTGGTTGAGCACGGCCAGGAGTTCGCCGCCCGCCACCAGGCGGTCGTAGATCAGGTTCAGCAAATAGTGGACGTAATCCTCGAGAGCCCGGCCGCGGGGCCAGGCCCCCGGATTGAGCTGGGCCGCCGCGTCCCGGGCGAAATCAAAGGGGCTCCAGATCAGGACGGCCACGTCCAGGGGCGGCCCGGCGTCCTGCAGGGCCTCGAGGGAGTCCAGGGTGACCAGTTTGAAGTCCGGAAAGCGGCCGATGAGTTCGGCGGCCAGGAGGTCCCCCTCCGGGGCCACCAGGCCCAGGGTCAGATGCTCGGTCAGTTGCCGGGCCAGGAAGTCCCGCAGGTATTTCTCGACCTGGTGGGCCCGAAACTGGACGTCGGCCAGGGTCCGGGCCACGACCTGGTGGGGAATGAGGTAGTAGGGCCGGCCCGTCTTGGCGAAGCGGGTCAGCAGGCCCAGGGACTTCAGGCTTTCGTTCAGGCGGCGATAGTGGCGGGCGGCCTCCCCGGGGTCCTGATAGTCGATGCCCTCGAAGGCCTCCCGCAATCCCGGATGAACGGCGGCGTCGTAGATCCCCAGGCCATAGGCGTTGCCGCCCGAGGGGGTGGGCAGAAAATCGGGATGGTTGAAGGCGGCGAAGGTGCCGACCAGAACGTCCTGGGGGTCGATGCCCAGTTCGTCAAACTGGTGGGGCGGCACGAGGTCGTAGGCCCCCCCCTTGATTTGACGCCCGGGCCTGCCGGCCGGGTCTGGTGTTTTGGTCGGCCGCGGGGCCATGGTCTACCCCCGTCGGCCGCCGGAGTGTGAGAAGCGCCATCGGGGCCGACGTGAATGCCCTCTCCGCCCATCTATAACTTATTATTAAATTCCTATTCTTCCCAACTTGTCAAGATTCCGGGCCAAGGGGCGGCGCCCGGCCCGCCACCCGGTCGATCAGGACCATGGCCCGGGCCGTCTTTTTTGGATGGAAAGGGGATACGACTTGACGGGGGTGGTAATTTCCCTCGATAATGAAATTCG
>JAHJDS010000180.1 GCA_018812395.1 Pseudomonadota bacterium | reverse complement strand
TCTCCGGCATCGGCATGGACTCCAAGGTCATCGGCCGGCACCGGGACGTCACCGGCGACTTCGACCTGCCGCCCCACCCCAAACGAATCTACGTCCGGGACCTGTCGCCCGGTTCAGGGGGCAATGCCCTGGGTATCGGCCTGGCCGACGCCTGCCACGCCCGGGTGGCGGCCAAGATGGACCGCGACGTGACCCTGACCAACGCCCTGACCAGTCTGTCGCTGGAAAAGGCTGCCCTGCCAGTGGTCTTTGACACCGACCGCCGGGCCGTGGCCGCCTGTCTGGCGTCCATTGGCCGGACCGGGCCGGACGAGGTCCGGCTGGTCCACATTCGCGACACCCGATCCCTCGAGATCCTGCATGTCTCGCGCGCCCTGTTCGACGAGGCGGCCGCGGCCGGCCTGGAACTCTCCGGGGAGACGCGGCCGCTGGCTCTTGATCGGGCGGGCGGACTGCGGTCCCCGTTCTGAATCAAGACCTCTCCTGACGTCGGCATCCATAGGCCCGTCCCCCTGATCTTGCCAAGTCGACAGTGTCGCAGTAAAATGGGACCCGTATGTCGACCCGAGCCGCACCACCGCCCGTTTGGGACCTGCCCGGACCGGCCGCCGAGCCGTCACCGGAATTGGTCCACGACCTGGGGCTGCCCCCGGTGGTGGCCCGGCTGCTGGATCGCCGGGGCCACGGGTCAATCGACCGGGCCCGGGCCTTCCTGAACCCCTCCCTGGAACAACTGAAAAACCCTGACCAGATGGCCGGAATGGCCGAGGCGGTGGACCTGCTAAGTCGGAGCCTGGACTGGACGGCGTCGCCGCCCCGAGGGTTCGGGGTGTGGCGCCTGGGACCGGGCCTGACGCTTTGCGCGCCCGAGCCCGAGGCCAGGCCGGCCGTGGGCGTCTACACCGACTACGACGTGGACGGGATCACCGCCGGGGCCTGCCTGGCCAACTTCTTTGACCACTGCCAGATTCCGGTGGCCATCTATCAGCCGCGGCGGCTGGACCAAGGCTACGGCCTCAAGCCCGAGGGGCTTGACGACCTGCGGCGCCTGGGGGTGGAAGTCGTCATCACCGCCGACTGCGGCATCCTGGACCATGAGGCCGTGGCCTACGGCCGGGCCCTGGGCTTGCGCCTCATCGTCACCGATCACCACCGGCCCGGGCCCCGACTCCCGCCCGCCGACGCCGTCATCAATCCCCACCGGCCCGACTGCCCCTTCCACGGCGAACCGCTGGCCGGCGTCGGGGTGGCCTTCAGTCTTCTGGTCGCCCTGAGGAGCCGGCTACGGGACATGGGGGTCTTCGATCACCGGCCGGAACCGAACCTGGGCCAGTACCTGGACCTGGTCGCCCTGGGCACCCTGGCCGACGCCGTACCCTTGATCGGCCAAAACCGGGTCCTGGCCTCCGTCGGTCTCCGCGTCGCCGAGGACACGACCCGTCCCGGGCTGCAGGCCCTGAAAGAGGTCAGCGCCGTCAAGGGGACGCTGACCACCATCGACGTCACCTTTCGCCTGGGACCCCGGCTCAACGCCCCGGGACGCCTGGACGACGCCGCCTTGGCCCTGGAACTGGTGCTTTGCCCCGACCTGCCCACGGCCCGGCGGCTGGCCGGGGAGTTGGACGAATACAACCGCCGACGCCTGGACGTGCAGCAGCGGCTGATGGACGAGGTGCGGGACCGCCTGGCCGGCCCCGAGGCCGGCGACGGGGCGATCGTGCTCCACGGACCGGACTGGCACCGGGGCGTGCTGGGGATCGTCGCCGCCCGGATCGTGCGCGACTTCGGCCGGCCGACGATCCTGCTGGCCGGTGACCAGGACCCGGCCCGGGGGTCGGGTCGGGCCCCGGAGGAGATCAACCTGTTCGACACCCTCAGCCAGTGCGCCGAACTGCTGAAGAGCTTCGGCGGGCACCGGGCCGCGGCCGGGGTGGCCCTGGATCAGCGGACTATCGAGCCCTTTCGTCGCAAATTCAGTGAGTTGGTCAGGCGTCAGGCCCCGGACGGACTGAGACCGCGCCTGCGAGTCGAGGCCGAATTGGGCCCGACCGACCTGGACCCCTATCTGCTCGACTACCTGTCTCTTTTAGCCCCCTTTGGCACGGCCAACCCGGAACCGGTGTTCCTGATTCGGGACGCCTCGCCCCGGGAGCCTCGCCTGATCAAGGACCGACACCTCAAACTGGGGCTAATGGTGGGCGATTGCTTCGTGGACGCCATCGGCTTTGATCAGGCCGCCAAGCGGGATCGACTGGCCGGCCGCATCGACGTCGTCGGGCGGCTACGGCACGACGCCTTTACCGGGGACATGGCCTTTCACCTGCTCGATCTCCGGCCGGCCGCCCCATAAAAAACCACCCCGGTCGGCCGGGGTGGTGCGCCATGTCGGCGTTTATTCAGACTATTTAGGCCGCTTTTTGAGGGCCGGCAGGAAATAGCGCATGAAGTCGTTGTCCCCGTCCAGGACGACCGTGGTCTGGCTGGCAAAGGCCTTGACGTAGGCCGCGAGGGACCGGACAAAACGGTACAGGTCCGGGTCCCGGGCAAAGGCGTCGACGTAGGTCTTGGCCGCCGTGGCGTCGGCCTCACCCATGATCACCTTGGCGTCCCGCCGGGCCTCGGCCAGGATGCGGGCCTGCTCGAGACGGGCCCCGGCCTTCATCTCGACCTCCTGGCGCCGTCCGCTGGCCCGATACTGGGTTGCCAGGATTTTACGTTGCCGCCTCATCCTTTCGTAGACCGCGTTCCGAATGGGCTCGGGCAGCTCGGCCCGCTTGATCCGAACGTCGATGACCTGGATGCCGAACTGCCGGGCCAGTTCATCGGAATATTGCTGGACCCGCCTCATGATCAACTGGCGCCGGGCGGATAAGATGGCCGTCATGTCCTGAAGACCCAGCTCGGCCTGGATGGCCGACTTGACGTTTTTGGCCAGCCGGTTCAGCCCGACCTCGATGGTCCCCACCGCGCGATAAAACAGCAACGGGTCCACGATCCGCCACTTGGCGTAAAAGTCGACGGTCAGCCGCTCGCCGGTCTTGATGTAAAACGATTCGGGACGTTCGTCGTAGGTCAGGATGCGCCGGTCGTACTTGATCACCTTTTGGACAAAAGGCAACTTGAAGTGCAGGCCCGGCTTTTTCACGCCAGCCAGAAGCTTGGGCTGAAAAAAGGTGAACGGCAACGATAAGAACGGGACCTCGAAGCGATAGCTGTGGGCCTCGTCCAGCACCCGAATGCCGATCGGTTTGCCGAATTGGGTGACGAACGCCTGTTCGGTCTGATCGACGGTGTAGACCGAATCATAAGCCACGATCAACAAGGCCACCGCGACCGCCAGAACGGCCACTGTCTTTTTATTCACCTTGGGCTCCTATTTGCCGGGGCCGGACTGGCCGAGACCGAAGTGGGACAGCAAACGACTGCCGATCCGTCCGGACAATACGAATTTGCGCGACCCGGCCAACACCGCCTCCAGGGCCTCGAGATACAGCCGCTCCAGGGTAATTCGCCGGGCCAATTTGGCCTGCGGTCCGGCGCCGTAGAGCTTCAGGAAGGCGGCCAAGGCCCGGAAGCGGGCCGTGTCGCCCTCGGCCTGGCGAAGCTTCTGCTCCCGGTAGGCCTTGGCCTGATCGAGCATCTGCTTGGCCTCGCCGTAGGCCGCTTCCAGGAGTTTCCGGCGAAACTCCTGGGCCTGGCGGACGTACCGGACCTTGTCCTGCTCCGCCTTCTTGACGTCGTCAAAGGCGGCCACCACCGGTCTGGGCGGTGAGGGGTTGAGCAGTTTGACCTCCACCACATCCACGCCCAGGCGATAGGCGTTCAGAATCCGCTGCAACAGCCGCTTGCCATGGGCCATGACCTGCCGCCGACCCTTGGCCAGGACGTCGCTAAAATTGGTACGGGCGACCACGGCCCGCAAGGCCGCCGCAGCCGCGGACTTCACCGTCTGGCGTTGGTCAAGGACGTTGAATAAATAGTCGACCACTTGGACCGCGTTGATCTTGTATTGGACGATGAACTTGACGGAGATTATTCGGGCGTCCTTGGTCAACATCTGGGACTGAATCGACCCACCACCCCCCGACGGATCTTCCGAGTCCGAACCGCCCAACGTGATCTGGCGGACCGAGGTCACCTTGGGCCGGCTCACCTCGGCGATGGGGTACGGCGGGGCGTAGTGCAGGCCCGGCAAGGTCGGTTTGCCGACCACCCGGCCGAAGATCTTGACCACGCCGCGATGTCCCGGTCTGACCTGGTAAAAACCGGACGCCAGCCAGAACAAAACGACCAGGGCCACGGCGATCCACACCAGTAAAGACTTGCCCTTGAACCACTTGAGCCGATTGAAAAACTCCAGGATCTCCGGCGGTATTCCCGGGCCGCCACCGCCCCCGCCCCCGGGCGGTCTTTGCGGTTTGCCCCGTTGCTGTTTATCCAGTTTATCCCAGTCCCAGGCGGACATGCCGTGCCTCCAAGTGATTGCGGTCGCGAAAATATTCGGCTGTTTATGTTTAAACCTATCCGGCCCCGCCCGGCGAGTCAAGTAAAAGCGCCGGGAAAACAGCCCTTGTCCGGCGGACCCGGCGTCCCCGGGGGGGGGCCGAACGTTGACCCTGGCCCCGGGCAATGGTATAAAGACAAGTTCAATCCGGCCCACCGGGCCGTGAAGGAGACATCATGACCGCCACCAAATTCGACGCTACCCGGGTCATGGACCTCGAGGACGCCTTCGACTTCGAGTGCCACCCCGGTCTCGAGTGCTTCACCACCTGCTGTCGCGACGTGAACATCTTCCTGGCCCCCTACGACGTCATCCGCCTGCGGCACGGCCTGGACCTTGGTTCGGACGAATTTTTTGAGAAATACACCCACGTCCTGACCAAGCCCGGCGGGGTCCTGCCCCTGGTGACCATCAAGATGACCGGGGAGGACAAGACCTGCCCCTTCCTGAGTCCGGACGAGGGCTGCCGGGTCTACGACCATCGCCCCTGGTCCTGCCGGCTGTTTCCGCTGAACCTCGAGGAGTCGGGGCAATTCACCTACCTGTGCGGCCCGGAGCGCTGTCCCGGCCTGGACTCCCCCAACCGGGAGCGGATCCACCGCTGGCTGGTGGACCAGGGCGCGGCCGAATATCAGGACAACCACCTGCTCTACAGCGAGGTCACCAGCCACCCCAAACTCGGCCGGCTCGACGTGGCCAACCCGGCCATCACCAAGATGATCTTCCTGGCGACCTATGACCTGGACCGATTCAAGGACTTCGTGTTCCAGAGTTCCTTCCTGCAGAAGTTCGACGTCTCCGAAGAGACCGTCTTCAAGGCCCTCCGGTACGAGGTGGACCTCCTCAAGCTCGGGCTGGACTGGATCAAGTTCGGTCTGTTCGGCGAGCCGACCCTCAAGATCAAACCGGAGGTCGTGGCCAGGCACCAGGGGCCGCCCGAGGGGGACGATGAGTCAAGCTGACGCCCCGGCCCAGGAGAAATTCCAGCCGCTGGGGGACGGGCGCTTCACCTTCGCCTGCCACCCCGGCGTGCCCTGTTTCACCGAGTGCTGCCAAAAGCTGGACCTGACCCTGACCCCCTACGACGTCCTGCGCCTGAGCCGGAACCTGGGGCTGTCCACCGGCGAGTTCCTCGAGCGGCACACCCGCCTCGACCTCGAGAGGCCCCGCGACTTCCCCCACCGCAAACTGGCCATGAACCCGGACGGCCGGTGCCCGTTCGTGAGCCAAACCGGCTGCCGGGTCTATCTCGATCGGCCGGGGGCCTGCCGGCTCTATCCCCTGGGCCGTGGCTCGGCCTCGGGCGGAGGGACGGGCCCGACCCGGGAGATGTTCTTTCTGGTCAGGGAAGAGCACTGCCGGGGCTTCGAGGCGGGGCCGAACTGGACCGCCCGGGAATGGATGGCCGACCAGGAACTGGACGTCTATCACCGCCACAACGACCAGTGGATGGAGATCGTCACCCGCCACGACCTAAAGGCCTCGCCCGTCAGCGAGGAGGAGGCCACCCGCAAGATCCAGATGTTCAACCTGGTGTCCTACAACCTGGACCGTTTCCGGGAGTTCGTGCTGGGCACCCGGTTTGTGGACTCCTTCGAGCTGGACCCGGCCGAGGTCGAGGCCGCCCGCGCCGGCGACGAGGCCCTGCTGGAACTGGGCATGAAGTGGCTCCGGTTCGCCCTGTTCGGGGAGCCGACTCTCCAACCCAAGGCCCTAAAATAACCTCGCCGAGCGGGTCCCCGGGCCGGGGGGGGCCGCCGGACGCGACGACCTCCAGACGAGGGGGGCGTGTGTGTGCGGACGGGATCCAGGGGCGGGTTACTCGCCGGCCTCTTTCGTCTCTCCGACCGGACCGATGTAGCCCGGCCGGGATTTGATCAACTCGTCGATCTCGGTGGCGTGCTGGCGCATGTGGCGCATCATCCGCTCGGCGTGAACCAGCATCTCCGTCCGGTCGTCCGCGGCGACCCAGGCGTCGCTCAAGAGCAATTCCCGCTCAAGCAGATACAGGACAATGGCGTCCTCGGCGTCCGGTTCAACCTCGAACTTTTGCCGCAAGGCGTCCAGCCAGCGGGCGTACTGGGCGGTGTGCTCCACCTGCTCGACCGGAATGCCGGTCTCGAGGGAGATGCGGCCGGTGACGTCCGGACCGGGGGGATCGTCGGCCAGGTGGTGCAGGACGTGGGCCAACTGGTGGATCAGCGTCGAGTCGCTCACGTGCCGGCTGACGGCCAGGTAGAGGTGATCCGGGTCCAGGCCCCTGGTCTTGACCGGGTTGATGAACACCCCGGCGCTCTGGCCGGCCCGGGGCGGCCGGCGGCCCGCCCCGCCGAAACCCAGTTTGTGATAGGACGACAGATCGACCAGCCGAACCTTGGTCCGCCGACCGGTCAGGGCCTCGATATCAAGGGCGCCAACCATCTCCGGGCCGCGGCCGTAGTCGACCTCGGGCAGGGAACAGATCAAGTCGGCCGCCCCGGGTGACAGCGGCTCGTCCCGACGGAGCATCAGCTCCATCTCCCGACCCAGATGACAATTCTTGAACTTCTTCCCGCTGCCGCAGGGACAGAGGTCGTTTCGTCCGACGTTGAGTTTCATGTCTCTCCCGCGCCCGGCCCCCGGGCCGACCCGCCAAGGCGACCGGGCTGGAAAAACGGGCCGGTCGTGGTTATGGTATTGACATCAGGGAGGCGTCGCATGGAAAACGACCGAGTCATGGCCTGTAGGTGCCCCACGGCCGAGTTGTTCGAGGCGACCCGTCGGATGCTGATCGAGATCAAGGGCTTTCGGGAGTCCGACCTGACGACCAACGTCCCAATCACCCCGGACCTGCCCCAGTACCAGGGGCCGCCGTTCGTGATCGACTTCCTGATCAATCTTTCCGGCCGGCCGGCGGCCATCGTCGTCTGCGCCCCGGGCTGGATCTCGAACCTGGCCCGGGCGGCCACGGCCGCCGCCCGCCTCCTGGCCGAGACCGTCATTCCCTTGAGCGTCGTCACCAACGGCGACCAGGTCGAAGTCGTGGACAACCTGACCGGTCAGGTGGTCGGCTACCAACTGGCCGATCTGCCGGACCGGGACCAAATGGCGGCCCGACTGGCCAAGGTGGAACTCCGGACCCTGAGCCGGTCCCGCCGTGAAAAAGAAGGCCGCATCATGGCCGCCTTTCAGGGTTTTTCCGGAGGCGCCTGCGGCTAATCCTCGATGATCCCGTCCCGCAAGGCGTAGGGCGACCACACGGCCAGGGGACCCGTGTCGCTGGTGCCCGGGATCCGGCGGTGACGGTAAGAGGCCCGGATCTGCTGCGACGACATCATGTGATCCCAGCCCCGGACGAAGTAGGGGCAGTCGTCGTTGAAACAGACCCACACGAACTTGCATTCCCAGGTAGACTCGGCACCGGGGTCCCACTTTTTCATCTTCTCCCCGCAGTGGGGGCAAACGCTCTCGTCTCTATCGGTCATGATCGCCTCGTCCGAGGGAGTCGTGGTTGAAAGGCGCCATGGAAGGGAAGCCTCCGGCGGAAAACGATTTCAGTTGAACTGAACATAAGTCCCGCCCGGCCCCCGGTCAAGGGCGATCAACGAGATCGGTCCCCGACCGAATGACGATCGGGGACCCTCCGGACGCACCACTTTATGCTGACAGTTCGTGGGGCTGTCCCACCCTCGGAAACAGCAGGAGCTTGAGCCGAACGCCGCGGCACTGACGTGCGGCCCGTATCCGGGCAAGAGCTTCAGGATCGCCGACTGGTCAGTCCTCGTTTCTGCACACCGAAGCAGCCGATTACACCGGGCCGCCGCCCAGGGCGGCTCCCCGGCCACCGCATCAACAGATGGGATCAGAAGACAACACGCAAGTCAGCCCCACGAACTGTGGCAGCCATGACGTCTAAAAAACCCTCCCGGCCGAAGTCCGTCCCGGCCGCCGGACAAACCCGGCGCCGCCCTGGGACCTTTGAACTTCTGGCCACGCCAAAAATTATCTCTTTCTCGTCCCGTCGTCCCGTACGCCGCCTCGACGAACAGCCCCCCTCAGGCCACGGCCTCGGCCACCATTTTCCGGGCCTTGCCCAGGTTGCGGTTCAGGGCGGCGGCCTTCTTGAGATTGAGGCCAAAGGCAGCGGCCATGAGCTGAGTGATGAAGACCACCGGGACGTCCAACTCGGCATTGTGCAGTTTGTTGATCCGCGACTGGTAGACCTCGAGGTTCATCTGGCACATCGGGCAGGCCGTGGCCACCAGCTTGGCGTCACGGGTCACCGCGTCGTGTAGGATGTCGCGAACCAGGGTCGAGCAGTTCTCCAGCTCGGTCAGGAAAATGCCCGAGCCGCAGCAGCGCATCCGCCGGGGGAAGTCCACCGCCTCGGCGCCGACGGCCTCGATGAGTCGATCCATGACCACCGGCCGCTCGGCCGAGTCGTACTCGCCGTAGGGCCTGACCGTCTGGCAGCCGACGTAACCGGCCACCTTCATGCCCCCCAGCGGCCTGGTCACGGCCGCGGCGATCTTGTCCGGACCGACGTCGTGGTACAGCACGTCCAGGACGTGCCGGGTCTTGATGCCGCCCCGGTACTCCAGGCCGCCCTCGGCCAGGACCTCGTTGACCCGGGCCAGAAGCTCGGGGTCTTCCTCCAGCTCGTGTCCGACCTTGTTCAGGACGATGTAGCACGAGCTGCAGGGAGCGACGATGTCGTACCCGCCCTGGGCCTGGGCCAGGGCCAGATTCCGGGCGGCCAGGACCTTGACCGACAGTTCGTTGCCGCCGACGTATGAAATCGAGGCCCCGCAGCAACTCCAGTCCTCCAGGTCGTGGAACTCGAGCCCCAACGGCTCGGCGCAGGCCTCGAGGGACACCAGGTAATGGGAACCGCTGTTGGGGCCTTCCAGCGAACAACCAGCGTACATGAAGTATGCCATCAACCGGCCCTCCCCTTACCCAGCTCCGCGGCCTTGTCCAGCATCTTCCGCAGGTCCACGATCCCCCGGATGGGACGCTCGGGCAAGAGCTTCATCCGCCGCCGCCGCATCAGGGCCAGGCCGATGTCGGCCATCTGCAGGCCGTACTTGGCCGCCTTGACCAGGCCGTCGCGGAAGAAGTACTTGCGCGAAACCTCCTTCTCGTCGATCCGGCCGACCTTGTAGATGCTGCCCCAGAAGTGGGTGCCGAAGCTCTGGGTCAGGGGCCGGGTGGCGTAACCCAGGTTGATGGCGTAGTGGGCCAGACCGTGCATCACGTCCACCACCGGAACTTTTCGCGGACAGCGGACCTTGCACGCATAGCAGGACGTGCACAGCAGGATGCCTTGGCTGGACAGGACCTCGTCCCGGCGGCCGGCCCGGATCATCGTGAAAATTTTTCGGGGCGAAAAGTCCATCACCAGGGACAGGGGGCACGAGGCGGCGCACACCCCGCACTGCATGCACGTCTTGATCTCTTCCCCGGAGTCGACGTTCTTGAACACCTCGTCGGCAAAGGCCGGGGCGTAGGCCGCCGTCCGCTCCGAGGGCGGCGGCGACGCGACTGGGGCGGCGCTGGTCTGCTCGGTCATGGCACTCTCGCTCAAAGTTTGGTTCCTCTCGGCGCCCACTCGCCGGCGGCGGTCCCGGGTCTTCGGCCGCCGGGGCGCGGACACCCCCCGAAAATCCGCCGGAGGCGACATGGCGATCCGCCCTCAGCCCCCCCGTTCGGCGACCCATGATACCACAACCACGCCGGTCGGCAATGCCGGGGCCGTGTTCGGGGCCGCGCCCGATCCCCGGACCGTCCCGTGCCCGGGGAACGAATGGATTTGTCAGCCGGACGGACGGGCCGTCCGGCCGGTTGTTCCTAGAAGCCCTTGTAGGGGTTGGG
>JAHJDS010000022.1 GCA_018812395.1 Pseudomonadota bacterium | reverse complement strand
GAGATGGTGATGCCCGGGGACAACGTGTCGATGGAGATCAAGCTGATCACGCCGATCGCCATGGAGGACGGACTCCGTTTCGCCATCCGGGAGGGTGGTCGGACGGTGGGCGCCGGCGTCATCAGCCAGATCGTTGAATAGCAGCGGCCGGGTCCCGGGCGGCCCGCCCGCGGACCGTGCCGGCCGGGAGCGCTACGCGGCGTTTGAATTCCGGACGGCGGCCGGGGCCGCGTCACTCGACCGGCGCGGCGAACAGGGCGAGGGTAGGAAGTGACCAGTCAAAAGATTCGCATCCGCCTCAAGGCGTACGATCACAAGCTGCTGGATAAGTCGGCCGCCGAAATCGTGGACACGACCCGGCGCACCGGGGCCAAGGTGGCCGGCCCGATCCCGCTGCCGACGGTGATCAACAAGTTTTGCGTGCTCCGGTCGCCGCACGTCGACAAGAAGAGCCGGGAGCAGTTCGAGATCCGCATCCACAAGCGGTTGCTGGACATTCTCGAACCGACCCAGCAGACGGTGGACGCGCTGATGAAGCTCGATTTGTCGGCCGGCGTGGACGTCGAGATCAAGCTGTAGGCCAAAGGCGGGTGATGATCATGCTCAAAGGATTGATCGGCAAGAAGGTCGGCATGGCCCGCCTTTTCCTGTCCGGGTCGGAGGTCGTCCCGGTGACGGCCATCGAGGTCGGCCCCTGCGTGGTGGTCCAACCCAAGACCCGGGACAAGGAGGGCTACGAGGCCGTCCAGTTGGGTTTCGGTCCGGTGGCGGACAAGAAGGTCAACCGGCCCCAGGCCGGGCACTTCAAGGCCCGGGGCACGACGCCGCATCGGGTGCTGCGCGAGTTCCGGGTGGACGACGCCGCCCAGTACGAGGCGGGCCAGACGGTCTCGGTGGACCTGTTCCAAATCGGCGACCTCGTCGACGTCACCGGGACCACCAAGGGCCGCGGTTTCACCGGCGTCGTCAAGCGCTACGGGTTCTCCGGGGGCAACGACACCCACGGCTGCACCTCGCATCGGGTCCCGGGTTCGATCGGCACCTCGGCCACGCCCAGCCGGGTCGTCAAGGGCCGGAAGATGCCCGGCCAGTACGGTCGCGACCGGAAGACCGTGCGGAACCTGATCGTCATCGACGTCCGGCTCGAGGAAAACCTGCTGCTCGTTCGCGGCGCGGTGCCCGGGGCCAACGGCGGCCTGGTGACCGTGCGCAAGGCGTCTTAAGGGAGGGTGAGATGCCCGTGGTGGACGTAATCAATATCGACAACGAGACGGTCGGGCAGATCACCCTCCGCGACGACATCTTCGCCGTGGAGGTCAAACCGCACTTGATGCACGAGGTGGTCCGGATGCAGCTGGCCAAGCGCCGCGCCGGGTCGGCCAGCACCAAGGGCCGCTCCGAGGTCCGCGGCGGCGGCCGCAAGCCCTACCGCCAGAAGGGGACCGGTCGGGCCCGGGCCGGCACGATCCGCTCGCCCCTGGCCCGGGGCGGCGGGGTCGTCTTCGGCCCCAAACCCCGCGACCACGGCCTCAAGGTCCCCAAGAAGATTCGGCGGGCGGCCCTGCGCAGCGCCCTGTCGGACAAGCTGGCCACGGCGCAACTGACGGTCCTCGAGGACTTTTCGTTGCCCGAGATCAAGACCAAAAGTTTCGTCGAGATCATGGACCGGCTGGATTTCGGCCGGACGCTGATCGTCATCGAGGCGGATAACGGCCACCTGGAGCTGTCGTCGCGAAACGTGCCGACGGTCAAGGTCATCCGGAGCGTCGGCCTCAACGTCTTCGACGTGCTGAAGTACGACCATCTGCTCCTGGTCAAGGACTGCCTGGCCGAGATCGACCGGAGGTTGGCGCCATGAGCCGCAACCCGAGCAGCATCATTCGCCGGCCGCTGATCACCGAGAAGAGCGCCCTCCAGAAGGAGCTTTCGAACCAGGTCGCCTTCGAGGTCGATCGACGGGCCAACAAGATCGAGATTCGCCGGGCCGTGGAGGCCCAGTTCGGCGTCAAGGTCCTCGGGGTCCGCACCGCCAATTTCCGGGGCAAGAAGGTCCGCTACGGCCGGACCATGGGCCGGAAGTCGGACTGGAAGCGGGCCCTGGTCACCTTGGCCCCGGGCGAACGGATCGAATATTTCGAGGGGGCCTAGCCGGCGCGAAGCGTGGCGGCGGCCCGGAGCCGGAGACCGGAGTTCAACCAGGCCGGGACGTTGTCTGGACAATGTCCCGGGGCGCGGGGCCGAGCCGGGAAGGATGATTCCCCGGGCCGGGCCCGGGGCCGGACACGCGGCGACGAGAAAGAGAGCCATGGCCATCAAAAAGTACAAACCGACTTCGCCGGGCCGGCGGTTTCAGACATCGCTGACCTTCGAGGAGGTCACCGCCACCGCGCCGGAGAGGAGCCTGCTGGCCCCGCTGAAGAAGAGCGGCGGCCGCAACAACGCCGGCCGGATCACCAGTCGGCGGCGGGGCGGCGGTCACAAGCGGCGTTATCGGATCATCGACTTCAAGCGGGAGAAGCTGGACGTCCCGGCCAAGGTGGCCACCGTCGAGTACGATCCCAACCGCTCGGCCCGCATCTGTCTGCTGCACTACGCCGACGGCGAGAAGCGATACATCCTTTGCCCGGTGGGCCTGAGCGTGGGGGACACGGTCGTCAGCGCCGAGCGGGCGGACATCAAGCCGGGCAACGCCATGCCGCTGCGCAGCATCCCCTTGGGCACCCAGATCCACGCCCTGGAGATGAAGGTCGGCAAGGGGGCCCAGGTCTGCCGCGGCGCCGGGACGTCGGCCCAGCTCATGGCCAAGGAGGGCAGCCGGGCCCTGGTCAAGTTGCCCTCGGGCGAGGTTCGCTCCTTCCATCAGGAGTGCCGGGCGGTCATCGGCCAGGTGGGCAACGTCGAGCACGAAAACGTCTCTCTGGGCAAGGCCGGTCGTCGGCGGATGCTCGGCCGCCGGCCCAAGGTCAGGGGCGTGGCCATGAACCCGGTCGATCATCCCCACGGCGGCGGCGAAGGAAAGTCCTCGGGCGGCCGACATCCGGTCACTCCCTGGGGCGTGCCCACCAAGGGCAAGAAGACGCGCAAGAAGAACAAACCCTCGAACCGCTACATCGTCAAGCGGCGGGGCAAGAAGTAGCCTAAGGAGTTTTTGCGGTGGCGCGTTCGCTAAAAAAAGGTCCCTTCGTGGACGATCATCTGATGGAGAAGGTCCTCACGGCCCAGGCCACCGATCGTCACAAGGTCATCAAGACCTGGAGTCGGCGGTCGACGGTCCTGCCCGAGTTCGTGGGCCTGACCTTCGCCGTGCACAACGGCAAGAAGTTTATCCCGGTGTACATCACCGAGAACATGGTCGGCCACAAGCTGGGCGAGTTCTCCCCGACGCGCACCTATTACGGCCACGCCGCGGACAAAAAGTCCAAGCGGAGGTAAGCGTGGAGACGTCGGCCAAACTGAGATACGTGCGCATCTCCCCGACCAAGGCCCGGCTGGTGGCCAGGGCCGTTCGGGGCCGGATGGTCGCGGACGTCCTGGCGGAGTTGAAGTTCACTCCCAAGCGGGCGGCGAGGATTCTGTCCAAGCTCTTGAGCAGCGCCGTGGCCAACGCCACCCAGAACGCCAACCTGGACGTGGACACGCTCTACGTCAAGAGCATCCGCGTCGACGAGGGGCCGACCCTCAAGCGGTGGCGGCCCCGGGCCATGGGCCGGGCCAGCCGGATTTTCAAGCGGACGTCGCACATCACCGTCGTCCTGGACGAGCGGGCGGCCTGAGGGAGCGACGCGGCGGGAGTTTTTTCGAGGCGGCCCGCGCTCGGGGCGACGGGCCGGAGGTTTAACGCCAGATATCGCCCCGCGGGGGCCGAGGCTGATCGATCAGCCCCGGCGGCCCGGGTCAACGAGGGGCCGGTTCCGGTCTTTGGCGGCCGGGGGAGAATCTGGTCAAGAAGGGGGCCGTTTTGGGTCAGAAGGTACACCCGGTGGGTTTTCGGCTGGGGATCAGCCGGACGTGGGATTCGCGCTGGTTCGCGGCCAAGGGGTTTTCGGGGCTGGTCCGCGAGGACCATGAACTCCGGAAGTACATCAAGAAGCGCTTCTACCACGCCGGGATCAGCCGGATCGAGATCGAGCGGGCGGCCAACAAGGTCAAGGTCAAGATCAACACCGCCCGCCCGGGCATCGTCATCGGCAAGAAGGGGTCCGAGATCGAGGCGGCCAAGCGCGAGCTGGAAAAGAAGTTCCATCGCGAGATGTACATCGATATTCAGGAGGTCCGCAAGCCCGAGCTGAACGCCCAACTGGTGGCCGAGAACGTGGCCGGCCAGCTCGAGCGCCGGGTGGCCTTCCGGCGGGCGATGAAGAAGGCGGTGGGCATCTCCATGAAGTTCGGCGCCCAGGGGATCAAGATTTCCTGCGCCGGCCGCCTGGGCGGGGCGGAGATGGCCCGCCGGGAGTGGTACCGCGAGGGCCGCGTGCCGCTGCACACGCTCCGGGCCGAGATCGACTACGGGATGGCCGTGGCCAAGACGACTTACGGCGTCATCGGCGTCCAGGTCCTCATCTTCCTGGGCGAGATTCTCGACGACAAGGACCATCGGGTCGAAGTCTGAAAAAGGAACGTAATCCATGCTGGCTCCCAAGAGAATCAGACACCGCAAGGTCCAAAAAGGGCGGATGAAGGGCAAGGCCTGGCGTGGCAGCAAGGTGTCTTTTGGCGACTACGGGCTGCAGGCCATCGGCTGTGGGACGATGACCTCCCAGCAGATCGAGGCCGCCCGGGTGGCCATGACCCGGCACATCAAGCGCGGCGGCAAGACCTGGATCCGGGTCTTTCCGGACAAGCCCTTCACCCGGAAACCGGCCGAAACCAGGATGGGCAAGGGCAAGGGCTCGCCCGAGGGCTGGGTGGCCGTCATCCGTCCGGGCAAGGTCCTCTACGAGATCCAGGGCGTGTCCGAGCCGGTGGCCATGGAGGCCTTCCGGCTGGCGGCGCACAAGCTGCCCTTCCCGACCCGTTTCGTGAGGAGGGGTGAGTGATGGACCCGGCCGAGCTGCGGGACATGACGGACGACGAGGTATTGGCCCGGGAGCAGGAGGCGGACCAGGAGCTGATGAACCTCCGGTTCCAGTTGGCCATGGGCCAGTTGGACAACACCCAGGCCGCGAAGCGGGTCCGGCGCGATCTGGCCCGGGTCAAGACCGAGCGGCGAGCCCGGGAACTCAGGGCCCTGGGTCTTTTGGGGAGCGAGTAATGGCGGGTCGAGCCAAGAGTCGAATCGGGGTCGTCGTCGGCGACAAGATGGACAAGACGGTGGTCGTCCAGGTCGAACGCCTGGTCCCGCACCGCGTCTACCTGAAGTACGTGCGGCGGCGCAAGAAGTTCATGGTGCATGACGAAGAGAACGCGGCCCGGGTCGGCGACCGGGTGTTGATCGAGGAGACCCGTCCGCTGTCCAAGCGCAAGCGGTGGCGTCTGCGACAGATAATCGAGCGGGCGGCCTGAGTTTTTCGGTCCCCCGGTTCAAGGAGCCAAGGCAATGATCCAGAGCGAAACTCGCCTGGTGGCGGCGGACAACTCGGGAGCCAAGGAGTTGTACTGCATCAAGGTCCTGGGCGGATCGAGGCGGCGCTACGCCTCGGTGGGCGACATCATCGTCGTCTCGGTCAAGGAGGCGATCCCTGGCTCGAAGGTCAAGAAGGGCGACGTCCTCAAGGCGGTGATCGTCCGGACCAAGAAGGAGGTCGGCCGCGCCGACGGCTCGTACATTCGGTTTGACGACAACTCGGCCGTGTTGATCAACAACGCCCGGGAGCCAATCGGGACCCGGATTTTCGGTCCGGTGGCCCGGGAACTTCGGGCCAAGAACTTCATGAAGATCGTCTCGCTGGCCCCCGAAGTCTTGTGAGGGGAACAAGGTGCCCAAGTACCGAATCAAGAAAGACGACACGGTCCTGGTGCTCGGCGGCAAGGACAAGGGCAAACAGGGCAAGGTCCTCAAGGTCGTGCCCGAAAAGGGCCGGGTGGTGGTCGAGCGGGTCAACTTCATCAAGCGTCACACCCGGGCCTCCCAGACGGCCAAGGGCGGCATCCTGGAGAAGGAGGCGCCGCTCGACATCTCCAACGTCCGGGTCGTCTGTCCGGCGTGCGGCAAGCCGACCCGGGTCGGGCGTCGCCGGATCGAGAACGGCAAGACGGTCCGTTTTTGCAAGAAGTGCGGGGACCTGGTGGACAAGTAGTCCGCCGCGGCGCCCCGGGGAGCGGTCATGTCCAGACTGAAACAACTATACCGGACGGAAGTCGTGCCCCGGCTGACCGAGGAGTTCGGCTACACGTCGCCGATGCAACTGCCTCGACTCGAGAAGGTGGTCCTGAACATGGGCCTGGGCGAGGCCATCCAGAACCACAAGGTCCTCGATTCCGCCGTCGAGGAGCTGACCATGATCGCCGGCCAGCGGTCGGTGGTCACCCGGGCCCGGCGGTCCATCGCCGCCTTTAAGCTGCGCGAGGGCATGACCATCGGCTGCCGGGTGACGCTCCGGGGGCGGAAGATGTACGAGTTCTTCGACAAGCTGGTCAACGTCGCCCTGCCCCGGGTCAGGGACTTTCGCGGCGTGTCGCCTCAGGCCTTTGACGGTCGGGGCAATTACAGCCTCGGCATCCGGGAGCAGATCATCTTCCCCGAGATCGATTACGACAAGATCGACAAGATCAAGGGGCTCAACGTGACCGTGGTCACCACCGCCCGGACCGATGAGGAAGGACGCAGCCTGCTGAAACATTTGGGCATGCCGTTTCGAGAGAATTAGGAG
The DNA here is from genome assembly GCA_018812395.1 of Pseudomonadota bacterium. Taxonomy (GTDB): domain Bacteria; phylum Desulfobacterota; class Desulfarculia; order Desulfarculales; family JAHJDS01; genus JAHJDS01. The sequence continues at coordinate 8,372 of JAHJDS010000022.1, read as the reverse complement.
GGGGTTTTGGCCAAGAAATCACTCATCGCCAAGGCGAAGCGGGAACCCAAGTTCGCGGTGCGGGCCTACCACCGCTGTCCGGTCTGCGGTCGGCCGCGAGCCTATATTCGTCGTTTCGGCCTGTGCCGGATCTGTTTCCGGACCATGGCTCTTCGGGGCGAGATCCCCGGCGTGATCAAGAGCAGTTGGTAAACGGAGCTTTTGGCATGATCACTGACCCCATCGCCGACATGCTGACTCGAATCCGCAACGGCCAGCAGGCCAGATTCAGTCAGGTGGACATCCCCTCCTCGAAGATCAAGGTCAACATCGCCAAGATCCTCAAGGAGGAGGGATTCATCAAGAATCTCGACATCCAGCCGGACAACCGGCAGGGCGTCCTCCGCGTCTATCTTCGGTACGACGAGGAGGCCAATCCCCTGATCAACGGCATCCGGCGGGTGAGCAAACCCTCGTGCCGGATCTACGTCCGGGCCCGGGAGATTCCGCCGGTGCTGTCCGGGCTGGGGGTCAGCATCCTGTCCACCTCGAAGGGACTGATGACCGACCGGCAAGCGCGCCGGGAGAACGTCGGCGGCGAGCTACTCTGTTCGGTGTGGTAAACGCCGCCCGCGCCGCCGGCCCCGAGGGCGGCGCCTTGTGGAGAACCAGTTATGCCCAGACACACGGCCTCACGAGTCGCCAAGCGGCCGGTCGGGTTGCCCGACGGGGTCGAGATCGAGTTGAGCCCGACCGGGATCACGGTCAAGGGACCCCTGGGGACGCTCCGTCAGGACCTGTCGCCGTTGGTCGCCGTGACCATGGAGGACAAGCGGATCAAGGTCGGCCAGACCGAGGAGACCAAGCCGGCCAAGGCCATGAGTGGGCTGATCCGGTCGTTGATCCAGAACATGGTCACCGGCGTGTCGGTCGGCTTCACCCGAGTCCTGGAGATCACCGGCGTCGGTTTTCGGGCCGAGACCAAGGGCGACAAGTTGACCCTGAACATCGGCTACAGTAATCCGGTGGAGTTCGGGCTGCCCCCGGGGGTCGAAGCGGCCGTGAAAAAGAACACCCGGATCACGCTGCGCGGCATCGACAAGCAGCTCCTCGGCCAGACCGCGGCCCGCATCCGGGCGCTCCGGCCCCCGGAGCCGTACAAGGGTAAAGGGATCAAGTACGCCGAGGAGCAGATCCGCCGCAAGGTGGGCAAGGCCGGCGTCAAGTAGAGGTTGACTCATGGGCAAGACCAATGCCCGGACCATGGCCCGCCTCAGGCGCCAGAAGAAGGTCCGGAAAAAGATCAGGGGCACGGCCGAGCGGCCCCGGCTGAGCGTCTTTCGCTCGACCCGTCATATTTACGCCCAGCTGGTGGACGACGAGTCCGGTCGGACCATCGCCGGCGTGTCGACCCTGACCGCCTCGGTTGGGGCCAAGCTGCCCTCCGGGGGCAACGTCGAGGCGGCCAAGCGGGTCGGCCGGGCCGTGGCCGCCAAGGCCAAGGAAAAGGGCGTGACCCGGGTCGTCTTCGACCGCAACGGCTTTTTGTACCACGGCCGGGTCAAGGCCCTGGCCGAGGCCGCCCGCGAGGGGGGTCTCGAGTTCTAGCTCGGATTTTCGCAAGTGGAGGACAATCCTTGTTGAACCGCAGAATGGATCGTAGAGCCATGTCCGACGAGCCGCAACTCATCGACAAGGTGGTCTACATCAATCGGGTGGCCAAGGTGGTCAAGGGCGGCCGTCGTTTTTCCTTTTCGGCCATCGTCGTGGTCGGCGACGGCGAGGGCCGTGTCGGCACCGGTCTGGGCAAGGCCAACGAGGTCCCGGAGGCCATCCGCAAGGGCATCGAGAAGGCCAAGAAGGACATGGCGCCCGTGGCCGTGACCGAGCATTCGATCCCCCACGAGGTGATCGGCCGTTACGGCGCCGGCCGGGTGTTGCTCAAGCCGGCCTCGGCCGGGACCGGCGTCATCGCCGGCGGCGCGGTGCGGGCCGTGGTGGAGGCGGCGGGGATCAACAACATCCTGACCAAGTGCCTGGGGTCCCACAACCCGCACAACGTGGTCAAGGCGACCATGGACGGGCTGCGGCGCCTGAGGAGCCCCCAGCAGGTGGCCAAACGGCGGGGCCTGGCGGTGCGGGACGTGCTGCCGACGAGGGTGTCATGAGCCGGATTTCCTACCGGTTGGTCAGATCGGGCATCGGCCGGCCGGAGAAGCACCGCCGGACCCTGCGCGCCCTGAAGCTGACCAAGATGAACCGAACGGTCACGGTCGAGGACACGCCGTCCATCCGGGGCATGCTCCGGCAGGTGTCCCACCTGGTTCGGGTGGTGTCGGAAGAGGGGTGAACCGATGAAGCTCAACGAATTGGCCCCGCCCAAGGGCTCGCGTCGGAAACGCAAGCGCGTCGGACGCGGCCCCGGCTCGGGCTGGGGAACCACCTCCGGGCGCGGCGACAAGGGTCAGAACTCCCGCTCCGGCGGCGGCGTGCCGGAGTGGTTCGAGGGCGGCCAGATGCCGCTCGCCCGCCGGCTGCCCAAGCGCGGTTTCACCAACATCTTTCGCCACAAGTACGCCGTGGTCAACCTGCGGGACCTGGGCCGTTTCGAGGCCGACGCCGTGGTCGACCTGGCGGCGCTGCGGCGGGCGGGCCTGGTCAAGGGCGCCTGCGACGGCGTCAAGGTTCTGGCCCAGGGTGACCTGACGGTCTCCCTGACGCTCAAGGTGGACAAGATCAGCGCCGCGGCCAAGGCCAAGGTCGAGGCCGCCGGCGGGTCGGTCGAGGTAACGGCGTGATCGGGGCCTTAGGTAACATCGCCAAGATTCCGGAGCTGAAGCGACGCATCCTGATGACGCTGGGCCTGCTGGCCGTCTACCGGATCGGCTGCCAGATCCCCTTGCCCAACGTCAACAAGTCCGGTCTGGACGCCCTGTTCGGCCAGACCGGGGCCCTGGGCGGGCTGGCCAAATTCTTCAGCCTGTTTTCCGGGGGCGGCCTGGAGCGGATGAGCATCTTCGCCCTGGGGATCATGCCCTACATTTCGGCCTCGATCATCCTGGAACTGCTGACGGTGGTCATCCCCCACCTGGCCAAGCTCAAGAAGGAGGGCGAGGAGGGCCGCAAGAAGATCACCAAGTACACCCGGTACGGCACGGTGGTGTTGTCGCTCTTCCAGGGGGCGGCCATCGCCGTCGGGTTGCAGAAGGCCAACGCCCTGCACGCGGGCGTCGACGTGATGCTGATGACCATGATCACCCTGGCCGCGGGGACGACCTTCCTGATGTGGCTGGGCGAGCAGATCACCGAGCGGGGCATCGGCAACGGCATCTCGCTGATTATCTTCGCCGGCATCGTCGCCGGCATGCCCAACGGCTTCTACGTGTTGTTCCAGCAGGTGTTCCGGGCCGGCTCGATCAGCGCCTTCGGGGCGCTGTTCATGATGACCGTCCTGTTCCTGGTCGTGGCCACGGTCGTCTTCGTCGAGCGGGCCCAGCGGCGCATCCCGGTCCAGTACGCCAAGCGGGTGGTCGGGCGGCGGGTGTACGGCGGCCAGTCGACCCATCTGCCGCTCAAGGTCAACACCGCCGGCGTCATCCCGCCCATCTTCGCCAGTTCGATCATTCTCTTCCCCACGGCCATCGCCCAGTTCAGCGGCGTGGGCTGGCTCAAGCGGGCGGCGGACATGCTGACGCCCCAGGCGCCCAAGGTGGACGATCCCTCGACCTGGATTTTCTATATTATCTTCGTCGGCTTGATCGTTTTCTTCTGCTACTTCTACACCGCGGTCCAGTTCAACCCGGCCGACACGGCCGACAACATGAAGAAGCAGGGCGGCTTTATTCCGGGCATCCGGCCGGGCAAGAACACGGCCGAGTACATCGACCGGGTCCTGACCCGGCTGACCCTGGGCGGGGCGATTTACGTCTCGGCGGTCTGCGTGTTGCCCCGGCTGATCACGGCCCAGGGGGCCCTGCCGGCCCAGCTGGCCTTCCAGTTCGGCGGCACGGCGCTCTTGATCGTCGTCGGCGTGGCCCTGGACACCATGGGCCAGATCGAGGCCCACATGCTGACCAGGCACTACGAGGGTTTCCTGAAGAAGGGGATGATCAAAGGCGGCGGCGGCGGTTAGGCCGCTCCAGGAAAAGGAGAGCAGGGATGAATCTGATTCTGTTGGGACCTCCCGGCGGCGGCAAGGGCACTCAGGCGGAGAAGCTGAAGGCCAAGTACGGCCTTCCGCAGATCTCGACCGGCGACATCCTCCGGGCCGAGGTCAAGGCCGGCACGGAGTTGGGCCTCGAGGCCAAGAAGTACATGGACGCCGGGGAGCTGGTGCCCGACTCGGTGGTCATCGGCATGGTCGCCAAGCGCCTCCAGGAGCCCGACTGCCAAAAGGGATACATGCTCGACGGCTTTCCCCGGACCAAGGCCCAGGCCGAGGCCCTCGACGAGCTGCTGGGGAAGATGGGTCAGAAGATCGACCACGTCGTCTCGATCGAGGTCCCGGACGCGGAGCTGATGAAGCGGCTGACCGCCCGGCGGATGTGCCGGGGCTGCGGGGCCTCGTATCACCTGATGTTCAAGCCGCCGGCGGCCCCGGGGGCCTGCGACGCCTGCGGCGGGGAACTCTACCAGCGCGACGACGACAACGAGGAGACGGTCGGCAGCCGGCTCAAGGTATATGCCGGGTCGACCAGGCCGCTGATCGACTATTACCGGGCCCAGGGGCTGCTCCGGTCCGTGGCGGGCGTGGGCGCCATCGACGACGTGTTCGCCCGGATCGAGGCCGTGCTGTAGGCCATGGTCGTTTTGAAGTCGGCCCGGGAGATCGAGATCATGCGCCGGGCCGGCCGGATCGTCGCTCGGATTCTGGCCGAGGTCCGGGCCCGGATCAAGCCGGGCGTGACCACCGCCGAACTCGATCGGTTGGCCGAGAAACTGTGCGACGACCACCGGGTCGAGCCGGCCTTCAAGGGCTACCTGGGTTACCCCTACGCCCTGTGCTGTTCGGTCAACGAGGAGGTGGTCCACGGCTTTCCGGGCCCCAGACGGCTCCAGGAAGGCGACATCCTGAGCATGGACTTCGGCGTCCGGCACCAGGGTTATTTCGGCGACGCGGCGGTGACCATCGGCGTCGGCCGGGTCGGCGCCGAGGCCGGGCGGTTGATGGACGTCACCCGGGAGGCCTTGACGGCGGGGATCGCCGCCTGCGTCGAGGGTGGCCGGCTGAGCGACGTCTCGGCGGCCGTGCAGCGGCGGGCCGAAGAGAACGGATTCAGCGTCGTCCGGCAGTTCGTCGGCCACGGCATCGGCCGCCGGCTCCACGAGGAGCCGCAAGTGCCCAATTACGTCGGCGACGGCCGGGACATGAAACTGAGCCAGGGGCTGGTGCTGGCCATCGAGCCGATGGTCAACGCCGGCGGATACGCGGTCAAGGTCAAGGAAGACGGCTGGACGGCGGTGACGGTGGACGGCTCGTTGTCGGCCCACTTCGAACACACCGTGGCCGTCACCGGGGACGGGCCACGGATCCTGTCCCTGCCCTGAGAGGGAGACGCGCCCGGGGTTTCTCGGGCGCCCCGACGACGGACCCGCCCCGGGGGCGGGCCGGGGAGGACGAGGCAATGAAGGTTAGAGCCTCAGTGAAGCCCATGTGCAACAAGTGCAAGGTCATCCGGCGCAAAGGGGTGGTGCGGATCATCTGCGAGAACCCGCGCCACAAGCAGCGCCAGGGCTAAAGGAGGAATCAGGTGGCCAGAATCTCTGGTATCGACCTGCCGCGGAACAAGCGCATCGAGATCGCCTTGACCTACATCTACGGCGTCGGCCGGTCCACCTCGCGCCAGATCCTGGCCGAGGCCGGCATCGAATTCGACACCCGCAGCGACCTGTTGACCGGCGAGGAGGTGGCCCGGATTCGGCAGATCATCGACGCCAAGCACAAGGTCGAAGGCGATCTTCGGCGCGAGGTGTCGATGAACATCAAACGGCTGATGGACCTGGGCTGTTATCGGGGCCTGCGGCATCGCCGGGGCTTGCCGGTGCGGGGGCAGCGGACCAAGACCAACGCCCGGACCCGGAAGGGTCCGCGGCGCAGCGTCGTCGGCAAGCGGAAGAAAGGCTAGTCGGGCCGGCCGAGACGCCCCGGCCCCGTCAGGGGGGGCGCGAAGGCCGCGGCCCCAGGAGTGATAAATGGCCAAGCAAGCCAAATCCGGTTCCCGGAAGAAAAAAGAGAAAAAGAACGTCCCCTCGGGGGTGGCCCACATCCGGTCCACGTTCAACAACACCGTCATCACCATCACCGACCCCGAGGGCAACACCATCTCCTGGGCCAGCTCCGGCACCCAGGGGTTCAAGGGCTCGCGCAAGTCGACCCCGTTCGCCTCCCAGTTGGCCGCCCAGGACGCCGCCAAAAAGGCTATGGAGCAAGGGATGCGCACCGTCGAGGTCTACATCAAGGGTCCGGGCTCGGGTCGGGAGGCGGCGCTCCGGTCCATCCAGGCCGCCGGATTGAACGTGACCCTGATCCGGGACGTGACGCCCATTCCGCACAACGGCTGCCGCCCGCCCAAGCGGCGCCGGGTCTAGTTTTTAGGAGGAGGTCACCTTGTCCACACACAGCGACTCGGTTTGTCGCCAATGCCGCCGGGAGGCCATGAAGCTGTTCCTGAAAGGGGAGCGCTGCTTTTCCGACAAATGCGCCTACGAGCGGCGGCCCTATCCTCCCGGCCAGCACGGTCAGGGCCGGATCAAGTTCTCCGACTACGGCGTTCAGCTACGCGAAAAACAGAAGATCAAGCGGATCTACGGTTTGTCGGAAAAGCAGTTCCGATTGTTTTACCATCGGGCGGAACGCCATCGGGGCATCACCGGCGAGAACCTGCTGCTGGCCCTGGAGCGCCGTTTGGACAACCTGGTTTACCGGATGGGTTTCGCCTCCTCGCGCAACCAGGCCCGGCAGTGGGTCAGCCACAGCCACTTCAGCCTCAACGGCCACAAGGCGAACATCCCCTCGATGCTGCTGGGCGTCGGAGACGTGGTCGAAGCCAAGGAGAGCAAGCGCAACAACCCCCACCTGGTCGAGGCCCTGGAGACCTCGGCCCGGCGGGGGGTGCCGACCTGGCTCGAACTCGACCGGGACAACTGGCGGGGAGTGGTCAAGGCCTTACCCAGCCGCGAGGAGTTGACCATGCCCATGCAGGAACAGCTCATCGTCGAGTTCTATTCCAAATAAGTCGGGCCCTAACGGAGAAAACAGCATGCACCGAAACTGGCGCGAGCTTATCAAGCCCAAAAAAATCGAGTGGGATCCGGAGAAGTTGACCGAGGTCTACGGGAAACTTGCCTGCGAGCCCCTGGAGCGGGGCTTCGGTCACACTCTGGGCAACGCCCTGAGACGGGTGCTGTTGTCTTCCCTGCAGGGGGCGGCGGTGACCGCGGTCAAGATCGAGGGCGTGCGGCACGAGTTTTCAACCATCCCCGGCGTCCTCGAGGACGTCTCGGACATCCTGCTCAACCTGAAGGGGATTCGCCTCAAGCTCCATTCCGGCGAATCGGCCACCGCCCGGATCAAGGCCACCGGTGAACGACAGGTGAGTGTGGCCGACATCGAGGCCGGCCCCGAGGTCGAGTTCCTCAATCCCGACCACCACCTGGTCACGGTGGGCCCCGACGCCAAGCTCGACCTGGAAATGACCATTCAGATGGGCAAGGGCTACGTCCCGGCCGACCGCCAGGAGGACGAGGAGCGGCCCATCGATGTCATCCCCCTGGACGCCGTGTTCTCGCCCATCACCCGCGTCAATTACGTCGTCACCCAGGCCCGGGTGGGGCAGATCACCGACTACGACAAGCTGACCCTCGAGGTCTGGACCAACGGCAGCGTCAGGCCCGAGGACGCCGTGGCCTTCGCCGCCAAGATCATCAAGGAGCAACTCACGCCCCTGATCAACTTCGAAGAGGAAAGCGAGCCCAGGGCCGACGCCGAGTCCGAGGACCAGCCGCCCCTCAACGAGAACCTGTTCCGGACCGTGGACGAACTCGAACTCAGCGTCCGTTCGGCCAACTGCCTCAAGACGGCCAATATCAAATACATCGGCGAACTGGTCCGAAAGACCGAGGCCGAAATGCTCAAGACCAAAAACTTCGGACGCAAGTCCCTCAACGAGATCAAAGAAATCCTCTCCGAGATGGGACTTTCCTTAGGCATGAAAGTGGAATTTACTCCCCGCGAAGATGCCGGTAAAGGGGATCAGTAATCATGAGACACCGCAAAGCTAACGTGAAACTGGGTCGAACCACCAGTCATCGCAACGCGATGCTCAGGAACATGGTCACCAGTTTATTGGAACACGACCGTATTATCACCACCGTGGCCAAGGCCAAAGCAGTTC
>JAHJDS010000179.1 GCA_018812395.1 Pseudomonadota bacterium | reverse complement strand
TTGACCTTGGCCGGGACGAACCGCAGATGGGCTTTGACCACCGGCGGCTCGTCCGCCAGGCCCACGCCCGACAGACACAACCAGGCGACGACCAGGCCGGCCAGGGCGCGCATCACTTGCTCCCCTTGGCTTCGGCCAGGGCCCGGTTGAGGGCCGTCCGCAGCTTGTAATAATTCACGCCCCCGTCCTGCGAATAGACGATCAGGCCCTTGGTGTCGACCACGTTGACCCCGGGCGTGGCCATGACCCGGAACGTCTTCTTGAACTCGTAATCGTCTATCTCCAGCTTGTCCATGACCGAGATCCAACGGATCTTCTTCGTCTTCATGTAGTGGTAGACCGTGCCCCGCATCTCGTGGCCGTCGCCGTTGACGAAAACCATGGCGAATTTTTTGTTGGCCCGAAGCTTCTCGGCAACCACGAGCAGCCGGGGCACGTCCTTGGCGCACTGGCCGCAGGTCAGGGACCAGTAAACCAGGAGCAGCACCTTTTTACCGACCAGACGACCGAGGTCCACCGGCCGATCCATCACGTCGGGCAGGACCATGCCCTTGAACTTGGTCCCCAGGGGAACGGCCGCCGGCATCCACGCCGGGGTCGCCAGGAAGAGGCCGCCAAGCAATACGATCATCGCCGTCTTGGGCCAGCGCGTCATTCGCCATTCCTCCCCTATTGGCCCGATACGAAGTCCGAAGCGGATCAATCGGAACCTGACCGGTGATCGGGCCTTGAATTACCAACCAAGACAGGCCTTCAGTCGGGCCGGCGCACGCTCCCCGCCCGACACCGGGTGCCGTTCTTGATGCCTGGCCAAAAGCATATCACCGCCGCCGCCGAAAAAGCCTGTCCATTGACAAAAAGCCCCGGTCGAACAGGAAGATGGTCAGGGCGATGCCCAGCATGTAGACGTCACGCCAGACCACGCCCCAGCCCAGGGCGTCGTCGCCGGCCGTGCCGCAGCCGCAGTCAAAGGAGTTGCCCCGAAAGATGTTGACGATAATGGCGAACAAAAACCAGCCCAGCATACCGCTCAACAGGAAGGCCATCAGCCGGGCCTGGACGCCCAGGATGAGGCCCAGGCCGGTCAGCAATTCGAGCCAGGGCAAAAACAGCGAGGCCAGATTGACCAGGGCGTGCGGAAACAGGTCGTAGGCGGTCATGGTCGAGGCGAAGACCTGGGGGTAAAGGATTTTCTCGACCGCGGCGTCCACGAAGACGTAGCCCAGGTAAAGCCTGGCCGCCAGAATCAACCACTTGAAGGGAATGAGGCGCATTATCCACCAGGCCAACAGCCCGGCGGCGATGAAAATCAGGGCGAAGGCGGCCGTGTCCACCGCGGCCCACAGGCCGCTGACCCCGGCCACGGCCCCGAGTGGTTTCAGGACCCCGCCCCCCCCGAACCATGACCAGAGCCACCCGGCCAGCTCCAGGCCCCCCGGCGTCCAGACCCGACCCAACTCGAATCCCAGGCCCCAGACCGCCAGCGCGGCCAGGGTCAGGGCCAGCAGCAACCGCTCGGGCCGCGAGGGCCGATCGGGTCGGGCCGCAGCCAGGACCTCCCTCACCGGGGACCTCGTTTTTGGGGTCCGTACACCGGCAGACCGGCCGCCCGCCAGGCGGCCATGTCCGCCGCCATGAGCCGGATTCGCTTGTGGCCCCGCTTGAACAGACGCCAGGCCAGTTCGGCGGCCAGGTTGTAGGTCAGCGTCCGGCCGTACACGATCAGGGTCCGGGGCTTGTCTTTGAAAAAGGGCGAAAACGGGTAGAGGATTTTCCCGAAGTAGTCCTGGCGCTCCTCGCGGCACTGGCCGGTCTTGGGGTTGCAGGTCCACTCGACGTAAGACATCGGATACATCAGTTTCGCGCCCGGGATGCGGTGGTCCTGCCAGTCCAGCCGGGGCCGGGCGTCCAGGAACAGGACGGACCCGCCGCCCCATTGCCGCCACAGCTCGAATCCCTGGGCCAGATAAATGTAGGCCGCTTTCTCGAGGGAGATGACCCGGTAGGGTTGGTGCAGGACGTATTCCGGCACCAGCGGCAAACGGGCCCCCACCGGGTTGACGGCGTTGAAACCGACCCCCAGGCTCAGGGACAACAGAAACAGGAGCCCGGTCCCGCTGGCCAGGTATTTGATCGATGGCGGACGCATGGCCTTGACCCCGAGAAAACTGTCCGCCCAATGTAGCAGAGTTCCGCGGACCGGGTCAACGTCCGCCGCCGGGAACCGGGCCCTTAACCTCGAGTTGACCCGGGACACAAAAAACGGATAGAATTAGGGTGACTCAAGTTGCCGAGGAGTGGAACATGCGCCATAAAATAGTCGTCTCGATCGCTGCCGTGGCCCTGGGCTGTTTGGTCCTGGCCCCGGTGGCGTCGGCCCAGCAGGGCCACACCATCAACGTCTTCGTCTACGAGTCCGGCCCGGCCAAACAAAAACGGATGCTGCCCGGGGCGCGCTTCGAGATGATCGTCACCGCCCAGTGCCTGGATACCAAGATCCCGCTGCGGGGCGTGACCGACAAACAAGGCCGGATCGTGTTTTACGGCGTGCCCCTCAAGGCCGACGGCACGGTTTACGCCGCCCAGGTCAAGGTCAACGGCGTGATGCGCGATTTCTTTTCCTTCGCCCCGGTCAAGAACAAGGACCACTATTACCTGCTGACGGTGCCCTGCAAGGTCACCCGCACCTGCCATCGGTGGTAGGGCCGACCCGATAACGGGGCAAACAAACCCAAAACAGGCCCGCCGCCCCGGCCTTTCATTGGAGCCGGGGGGCGGGCCTGTGGTCTAGTCACCAGCGGCGGAGACCGTTTTGGCCTTGGGGCCGACCGGCCCCTGGCGGCCTAGAGCCACGAGTGCCATGGAGGCCGTCCGGGCTTTACATGTGAGCCCGGACGGCCTTCTCGTCGTGACTCGACCTCGTAATTTTTGGAAGGGACGACCGACTCGGCCGGCCCCTTACTGACAGCAGAGGCTGGACTGAAGCCACGAGCGCCACGAAGACCGCCCGGGCTTTTTGGAAGGGACAACCGCCTTGGCCGGCCCGGTGGTCAGACGTCCTGGCTCGATCGGGTGCGGCCGCCCGCCGCACCGCCCCAGCCCAGCTTGGTCCGCAGGATCTCGAAATACCCGAGCGGTGATTCGACCAGCCGGATCGGCCTCGCCGCCCGGCCGATCTCGACCCGGTCCCCGTCGGCCAGCTCGAACCCGACCTGACCGTCGTAAGTCAGATGGGCGTCCGTGCCGCGCTCGAGGCGGACCTCGATCCGGGCCTCGTGGTCCAGGACCAACGGCCGGTTGGTCAGGGTGAAGGGGCAGATCGGGGCCAGGACGATGGCCTGCAGCCCGGGAACCAGGATCGGTCCGCCGGCGGCCAGGTTGTAGGCCGTCGAGCCGGTGGGGGTCGAAATGATCAGCCCGTCGGCCCGGAAGGTGGTCAGGAACCGGCCGTCGATGAAGGTCGGCAGGTCCAGGATCCGGGCCAGGGCGGCCTTGTTGATCACCAGGTCGTTGAGGACCACGCCCTGGCTGACCTCTCGGCCGTCGCGGAAGACCCGTCCCTCCAGGGTCATTCTTTCCTGGACCCGGTGCTCCCCGGCCAGCCAGTGATCCAGGACCTCGTACATCCGATCCAGGCCCACGGCGGTCAGGAATCCGAGCCCCCCCATGTTGACCCCCAAAATGGGCACACCCCGGGCGCCGACCTCCCGGGCCGCGCCCAGCAAGGTGCCGTCCCCGCCCAAGACCACGGCCAGGTCCACGGCACTCGGGTCCGCCACCGCCGACGGCCGGACCACCTCGACCCGGCGCTCGGCCAGCCAGGCGGCGATGCTCGAAGCCGCCCGGTCGGCCCCGGCGTGCTGGGCCTTGGTCATGATCAGGACACGCTTCATGGGGTCAACCTGGTGTTTCGTCTCTTAATTCAGGTGACGGTGGACATTCCACGTTCTTGGCGGTTCGGCGCGGACAATTTCTTCACTCAACTGGACCGGGGGTGGGCCGAACCGGCCGGAACCGCTCTCGTCGAGCGGACGGCTATGACGATAAGCTAGCACAACGCCCGCGGCCCCGACAACAGGCGAGCCCGGACTAGATGAATAATCCGGGCTTACTGCAGTCTCTTTTTGAGCCGCAGGGCACTTAGTGAAAAGGCGGCCACCCCCAACACGCCCAGGGCGAGTAGTTGCGGCCACAGCACGTCCAGGCCGTTGCCTTTCAGAAACACGTCGCGCAACACGGTCAGGAAGTACCGGAGGGGGTTGAGATAGGTCAGGTACCGGACGATCTCGGGCATGTTGCGGATGGGGAACATGAAGCCCGACAGGACGATGGTCGGGAACAGGAAGAAGAAGGTGGCCATCATCGCCTGCTGGAGGGTGTTGGACACCGTGGACAAGAACAGCCCGACGCCGATCGAGGCCAAAATGTAGAAGGTCGCCGCGACGAACAACAACCACACCGACCCGCGGAAGGGCACGCCGAACCACAAGATGCCGACCGTGGCGATGAGGGCCATGTTCAGATAGCCGATCAGGGCGAAGGGGACGGTCTTGCCGATGATGAACTCCCAGGCGGTCAGCGGCGTGACCGACAGTTGCTCCAGGGTCCCCTGTTCCAGCTCCCGGACCACGGCCATGGACGTCAGCATGGTGATGATGATCAGGGTGATGGTGGCCACGATCCCCGGGATATAGAAGTTGCGCGACTCGAGGTTGGGGTTGAACCAGACCCTGGCCTCGAGACGGACCGGGCCGGCCCGGGGGGGAAAGAGCCGGTCCTGCTCCAGCATCAGGCCCAGAAGATAGGTCAACCGTTCGCCCAACAGCGTTTCGGTGTAGGCCTGGGTCACGGCCCGGGTGTAGGCCGCCACCTGGGAGGCGGTGTTCGAGTCGGTGCCGTCGACGATGATCTGGGCCCGGGCGGTGTCCCGCCGCTTGAGGGCCGCCCCGAACCCCCGGGGCAGATGGATGACCGCCCGGACGCGGTCGTGGTCCATGAGTTCGGCCATCCGCCGGGGGTCGGGGTTGCGCTCGATGACGATGAAGTACCCGGTGCTGGTGAACTTGCGGACGAACTCGCGGCTCTGGGCGGTGTGGTCCCGATCGGTGATCAGCGTCGGGATGTTGCGGATGTCGGTGTTGGCCGCGTAGCCGAACAGCATCAGCTGCACCAGGGACGGGACGATGATGATGAACCGGAGCCGTGGGTCCCGGACGACCAGGATCAACTCCTTTTTCAGCAGGTGGCCGATGCGGACCAACATCAATTCAACCTCATCTTCAGGCTTCGGGTGGCCAGAAAGAACATGACCGCCGCGAAGCCGGCCAGAAAGCCGACCTCGACGGCCAGGGTCGTCAGGCCGATGCCCTTGAGGAAGAGTCCCTTCAGGATGGAGACGTAATACCGGGCCGGGACGATCAGGGTCACGTACTGGAGCACGACGGGCATGTTCAAGATTGGAAAGATGAACCCGGACAACAGAAACGAGGGCAAAAAGGTGGTCACCACGCCCGCCTGGTTGGCCACCAGCTGGCTCTTGGTCCGAATCGAGATCAGCAGGCCCATGCTCGAGGTCCCGATCAGGAAGAGGAACGACAAGGCGAGCAAAAGCGTCACCGAGCCCTTGAAGGGCACCCGGAACAAATACACCGCCACCACCACCGACAGGACCAGGCTGACCATGCCCAGCACCACGTAGGGGACCATCTTGCCGACCACCAGCTCCAGCGGCCGCAAGGGGGTCGAGACCAGTTGCTCCATGGTCCCGTTCTCCCACTCGCGGGCGATGGTCAGGGATACGGTCGAGGCGCTGACGATGGCCATGATGACCGCGATCAGGCCGGGAATGATGAAATTCTTGCTCCTCAGCTCGGGGTTGAACCAGACCCGCATCCGGATGTCCAGGGGCGGATCGAAATGGGTCAGCCCCATCCGCCTGAAATTCTGAAAGACGCGCTCCATCCCGAATGCGCCCACGAGGCCCTGGATGTAGCCCAGGCCGATGGTCGCCGTCGAGGCGTCCACGCCGTCGAGGAAGACCTGGACCTTGGGTCGTTGACCCTTTTTCAGCTTGGCCCCGAAGCCGCGGGGGATGACCAGGGCCATCATCGCCCGGCGGGTCATGATCATCCGCTCGAGCTGCTTATAGCCGTTGACCGCACCGATGATCTCGAAATAGCGGGAGGCGCCCAGCCGGCGGAGGAGGTCCTTGCTCTCGACGGTCTGGTCCAGGTCGTAAATCACCGTCGGGATGCGGTCCACGTCCAGGGACAGGGCGTAGCCGAACAAAAAGAGCATTATCATCGGCAGCAGGACGGTCTGGGCCAGACTGCGCTTGTCCCGCAACAGGTGGCGGGTCTCCTTCTTGATGACGGCGACGGTGCGGCGGAGATTCACGGCGGGCCTCGTCTCAAGTCGAATCGTCTTTGGCCCGGCCCTCGACCAGACGGATGAACACGTCCTCCAGGGAGGCCGAGATGACCTGGAGATGTTTAAGGTCCACGCCGGCCCCGGACAGTCTGTCCCGGATGCGGGCGGCCAGCTCGTCGGCCGGTCCGGCCGCGGCCAGGTGCACGTCGCGGCCGAACAGGGACACGTCCTCCACGCCGGGCAGGCCGTCGAGGGCGCGCAAAGCCGCGGCCGAATCGCTGACCCGGCAGGCCAGCACACTCGGCGGGCCGTACTTGGCCTTGAGTTCGGCCGGCGAGCCCAGGGCGGCCACCTGGCCCTGGTCGATCAGACACAGCCGGTGGCAGTACTCGGCCTCCTCCATGTAGTGGGTGGTCACGAAGACCGTCACCTGGGCCGCGGCCAGGTCGTAGATCAGGTCCCAAAAGGACCGCCTCATGGTCGGGTCCACCCCGGAAGTGGGCTCGTCCAAAAAGACGATGTCCGGTTCGTGCAGCAGGGCGCTGCCCAGGGCCAGGCGCTGGCGCATGCCGGCCGGCAGGGTCCGGGTCACGTCGTCCACCCGGGCCTCGAGGCCGGCCAGGCCGAGGGCGTACTCCCGCCGGGCCCGTTTCCTGGCCTTGGGGACCCGGTACAGCCCGCCGAAGAAGTCGATGTTCTCGCCCACGGTCAGGTCCTCGTACAGCGAGAATTTTTGGGACATGTAGCCGATGCGGCGCTTGATGGCCGCCGACTCCCGGACCACGTCGTGACCCAGGACGAAGCCCCGGCCGTCGCTGGGCGGCAGGATGCCGCACAGCATCCGGATGGTGGTCGACTTGCCCGCGCCGTTTGGCCCCAGAAAGCCGAAGACCTCGCCCCGGGCCACCGTCAGGCTGACCCGGTCCACGGCCACGAAGTCGCCGAACCGCTTGGTCAGCCCTTCCAGCTCGACGGCCCACTCAGCCACTTGCCGCCTCCTCGGTCCCGGCGGCCCGGGCCTGGGATTCGACCAGGGCGATGTACACGTCCTCCAGCGACGGCGTCACGGCCTCCAGTTCGAAACCACCCATGCCGGCGCCTTGGAGCAGCCGGGTCACCACTTCCCGACCCGGGGCCTCGTCGTCCACCACCAGATGCAGCGCCGCGCCGAACATGTTCAGATGCTTGATTTCCGAGGCGTCGCGCAACACGTCTCGGGCTTGGTAGGGATCGACGCCCGTCAGGGCCAGGAGCGCGCCCTGAAGGTGCTGTCTCAGGGCCGGCGGCTCGTCGGCCATGAGCAGCCGGCCCTGGTGCAACAACCCGACCCGAGTGCAACGATCGGCCTCGTCGAGGTAGGTGGTGGCCATGACCACGGTCACGCCGTGGCCGCGCATGTCGCCCAGGATCCGCCAGAAGTCCCGGCGCGAGACCGGGTCCACGCCGGTGGTCGGCTCGTCGAGCAGCAACACCTCCGGCTCGTGGACCAGGGCGCAGCACAGCCCCATCTTCTGCTTCATCCCGCCGGACAGATTTCGGGCCAACCGGTCCTGGAAACGGGTCATCCGCGAGGCGCGGAGGAGCATTTCAATTCGTTCCCGGCGCTTGTGTTTGGGGACTCGATAGAGGTCGGCGTAGAAGTTGATGTTCTCGATGACCGACAGATCGCCGTACTGGCCGAACCGCTGGGGCATGTAGGCCAGGTGGTCCTTGATCCGTTCGGCCTTTTTACGGACGTCGAGGCCCAGGACCTCGGCCCGGCCCTCGCTCGGCCGCATGATCCCGGCCAAGATGCGCAGGGTGGTGGTCTTGCCCGCCCCGTCCGGGCCGACCAGCCCGAACAGCTCGCCCCGTTCGACCGTCAGGTCCAGGCCGGACAGGGCCGTCACCCGGCCGAACATCCGGCCCAGTTTGGCGGTGCTAATCGCCGGTTCGGCCATTGTTCCGCGGCCTCCGGGTCTTGGCCCCTCTTCCGGCCGGGCCGGTGACGGTGTCGATCACGCCGTCGGCCGGCATGCCGGGCTTTAGTTCCTGGCGGGGGTTGTCGATCATGACCTTGACCTTGTAGACCAGCTTGACCCGTTCGGCCTGGGTCTGGACGTTCTTGGGGGTGAACTCGGCCACCGACGAGATGAACACGATCCGGCCGACGTATTTTTTGTGCGGATAGGTGTCCACGGTGACGGTCACCCGGTTACCCAGCTTGACCCGGCCCAGTTGGGTCTCGGGCACGTAGGTGATGAACTTGACCAGTTCCAGGCGGCCGATGGTGCACAGCGGCGTGCCGGCGGTGACGAATTCGCCGGCCTCGACGTTCTTGATCAGCACGTAGCCGGTCAGGGGGGCGTAGATCGTGGCGTAGCCGATCCGGGTCAGGGTCAGCTTGAGTTCGGCCCTGACCGTGTTGACCGCGGCTCGGGCGGCCGTGGCCTGGGCCCGGGCCCGCTCGATCTCCTCGGCCCGGGGACCGTTCTTGAGTTCCAGGAGGTATTCCTCGGCCTGGCGGACGGCCGCCTGGGCGGCCAGGTATTTGGCCCGGGCCTGGTCGCGGTCCTGGCCGGAGATGACCTGGCGCTTGTAAAGGGGGTTGAATCGCCGCCAGGTCCGCCGGGCCTCCCAGGCGGACGACTTGGCCTGGCCCAGCTTGGCCTCGGCCTGGGCGATGGCCTCGGGCCGGGTCCCGGCCAAAAGGAGCTTGAGGGCGGCCTGGGCCGCGGCCAGGTTGGCCTGGGCCTGCTTCAGCCTGGCCTTCACCGCGGCCCGCTGGTCCAGCAGGTCCTGGTGCTCCAGGACCGCGATCAGGGTCTTGCCCTTGACGACCCGCATGCCGTCCTCCACGGGCAGCCTGGCGATGACCCCGCTGAGCTTGAAGCTGACGTCAACCTCGGTGACCTCGATGGAGCCGTTGACCCGCAGCAGATTGGGGTCGGTCTTGGGCCGCCCGTTGTAGTGGATCCAGACCGCCGTGGCGCCGCCGCCCAG
>JAHJDS010000178.1 GCA_018812395.1 Pseudomonadota bacterium | reverse complement strand
GGCCAAGGCCATCTCCAGGGGCGAGCGAAAGGCGGGCTTCGATCTGTCGAACGCCCCCTTCTTCGAGTTCGATCAGGTCTCCCGGACGTTCAACGACATGGTGGCCAAACTGAGCGGGGCCGAACAACTCGAGGCCCACGCCCGGGCCCTGGCCGAGGCCAACGAACGTCTCCAGCGGGAGTTTGCCGAGCGCCTCCGCGCCGAACGGGCCCTGAAGGAGAGCGAGGAGCGCTTCCGCTCGTTGTGTGAAAACTCGCCGGACATCATCTTCACCCTCGAGACGGACGGGTCCTTCGCCTACGTCAGTCCGGCCTGGGCCAAGGTCCTGGGCCACCGTCCCGAGGACATCACCGGGCGGCGGTGGGTCGACTTCATCCCCGAGGACGAGGCGGTCAGGTTCCAAGGCATGTTCGACCGGATCATCCGGGACAAGGAGACCGTCACCGGCCTGACGGGTCACCTGGTCCACCGCGACGGCACCCACCGCCTGTTCAGCCTGAGCGGGGGGCCCAACCTCGACGCCGCCGGCCAGGTCATCGGCCTGGTCGGACTGGGACGGGACGTCACCGAGCGCCACGCCCTCGATGTCCAACTCCAGCACGCCCACAAGATGGAGGCCGTCGGCACCCTGGCCGGCGGGGTGGCCCACGACTTCAACAACATCCTGCACGTCGTGTCCGGGTACGTCCAGTTGCTGTTGCGCCGGAGGGACCCGGGCGATCCGGACTACAGACCCCTCCAGGACATGGACGATACCTTGAAGCGGGCCGGCGACCTGGTCAATCAACTCCTGACCTTCTCCCGAAAGGCGGATAGCCGGCCCCAGGTGATCGACTTCAACGACATGGTCCGGCAGGTGGTCCGGCTCCTGGAGCGAACCATCCCCCGCATGATCCGGATCGAGGCCCACCTGGCCTCCGACCTGGGCCGGATCAATATCGACCCGACCCAATTGGAACGCATCCTGATGAACCTGGCCGGCAACGCCCGGGACGCGATGCCCGACGGCGGCCGGCTGATCCTGCGCACCGAGAACGTCCACCTCTCCGGCGAGGGCGGCGAGGGCACGGGCCTGGCCCCGGGGCGGTACGTCCGCCTGACGGTCCGGGACATGGGCACCGGGATCGACGAGGAGGTCCTGCCCCAGATCTTCGATCCCTTCTTCACCACCAAGGAGGTGGGACGGGGCACGGGCCTGGGGCTGGCCACCGTCTACGGCATCGTCAAGAATCACGGCGGGGACATCCGGGTCCACAGCGCCCTGGGCGAAGGCACGACCTTTGAGCTTTATTTCCCGGCCCTCGAGGCGGAGCCGGTCCCGGTCGCCCCCGTGAGAGTGGACCAGGATGTGGTCCGCGGCGGCAGCGAGACCATTTTGTTGGTGGACGACGAGCCGGGGGTGGTCGAGATCGGCCGGCAGATACTGACCGAATACGGCTACTCGGTCCTGCAGGCCGAAAGCGGCGAAAAGGCCCTGGAACTAATCGCCGTCGGCGACGAGAGGATCGACCTGGTGTTACTCGATCTGAACATGCCCGGCATGGGCGGCCAAAGATGCCTCCAGGAAATTCATCGGCTCGCCCCCGAGTTGAAGGTGGTCATCGCCAGCGGTTACGGGGCCGACGGGGTCGGCGGCGACGGACTCGACCTGGGGAAGTACGATTTCATCCGCAAACCGTTCCGGCTCCAGCAGCTCTTGCGCAAGGTCCGGCAGGTCCTGGACGGCCGGCCCGCCAAGGCCGCTTCATCGACCTGACCGGCCGTGATGAAGCCCCGGCGACCCTATTCGACGGCCGGGCGTGGTGCTCCAACAGGTTCTGAAAGGCCGACGCCGACGCCCGATGGTACGCCGGTAACGATGGTGGCGTCCAGGGCGATGGGCCGGCCCTTGACCACGGCCACGGGATTGACGTCGATCTGGACGATGTCCGGGCGGGACAGGCCCAGCTCGCCCAGCCGGCACACCAGATCGGCCAGGGCCTCCCGGTCAAGGGGGGCGACGCCTCGCGGGCCGTCAAAGAGCTTCCCGGCCCGCAGGCGACCCATCAGGGCCAGGGCCCGGTCGCGACCCAGCGGCGCCAGGTCAAAGGCCACGTCCGGTTCGACCTCGGCGTGGATCCCGCCCCGCCCCAGCATCACGGCGGGGCCGAATCCCGGGGCGTCGATGTACCCGGCGATCAACTCGTAGTCCGGACGAACCTGCCGCTGGACGACGATCCTCCCCGGGGCGCCCGTCCGGGTCCGAATCCGGTCAAAGGCGCGCCGCAGCGAGGCCTCGTCAAAGAGATCCATGACCACCAGACCTTTCTCGCTCTTGTGCGCCTCGCCGGGCAAGAGCCTCTTTACGACCACCGGCCATCCCCAGTCCCGGGCAACGGCCAGGGCCTCCTCGACCGAGTCGATGGCCGCCTCGTCCACCACCGGCAGGCCGAAGTCGGCCAAGAGGCGCTTGGCGTCGTATTCGTCCCACACCACGGGACCGGTCCCCGGAGCGGGGATCGTCCGGGGCGACAAAGCGGGTCCGGTCGGCCGGGGCCGGGGGGGGCGAGACCGGGCGGCCGCGGCCAGGCACTCGGCGGCCCGCCCCAGTTCGGTGAAGGCCATGATTCCCGCCCGGTGGGCCTCGAGCTGGAAGGCGGACACGTTTTGGTGCAGACCGATCACCCAGAAGGCCAAGGCCTTGCC
>JAHJDS010000177.1 GCA_018812395.1 Pseudomonadota bacterium | reverse complement strand
GCCTCGACACAGAACTCGGCCTCAGGCGGCTGCCCGGGCTTCAGGAACTCACGATAGGCCACGCCGCCGACCACCAGTTCGATCCACTCGATGTAGTGCTTCTCTTCCATGGGGTGGGCCACGCTGCCGACGCTGACCTTGTAGCCCGTGGCCGTCTTCTCGATCATTTGGACGTGTTTTTCCTTGGCCGCATCGACCGTGTTCTCGGCCTGCAGGACCATGGGCTGGTTGCAGCACACCAATTCGCCGACCCCGCCGTGGAGCACCTCGATGACGTGGCCACAAACCTCACACTTGAAAACCTGTAAACGCTCGGCCATGATCTCTCCTCCGTTCCCCCGCTCTCCGGGAAATTTTACGGGAGCCGGCCCCATCGGCCGGACTCCCTGTTTTTGCCTGAGTCTTAGTAGTTTTCGCCCAGGAGTTCAAAGTGGGCCTGGGGGTGGACGCAGGCCGGGCACTCGTCGGGCGCGCCGTCACCCTGGTGGAGATAGCCGCAGTTGCGGCAGCGCCAGGCGACCTGGCCCTCGCGCTTGAACACCCGGCCGGCCTCGATGTTGGCCGCCAGGTCGTTATAGCGCTTTTCGTGCTGCTTCTCGGCCACGGCGATGGCCTCGAACACGGCCGCGATCTCGACGAAGCCCTCCTCCCGGGCGATCTTGGCGAATCCGGGGTACATCTGGGTCCACTCGTAGTTCTCGCCGCCCGCGGCCTCCTTGAGATTTTCCAGGGTCGGGCCGATCACCCCGGCCGGGAAGGCCGCCGAAATTTCGACCTCGCCGCCCTCCAGGAACTTGAACAGCCGCTTGGCGTGCTCCTTCTCCTGGTTGGCCGTCTCCTCGAAGATGGCCTGCATTTGGATATAGCCGTCCTTCTTGGCCTGGCTGGCGAAGTAGGTGTAGCGGTTGCGGGCCTGGGACTCGCCGGCAAAGGCGGTCAGCAGGTTCTTTTCGGTCTGGGTGCCTTTAAGACTGGCCATGGATGTTCTCCCCCATGCTTGATCGTGAGCTATTCTTTAAAATATAGGTCCTGACCGGCTGGTTTTCCAGTTTCAGACCGCCTTTTTTCCGGACGGCGTGAGGCCGTACTTACACCGGGCCGGGCTGTCAACAAAGCCGGCGTCCTTGAGCTTCTTGATTGCGGCCGTCACGTCCTGGCTCTCGAGCCCGGCGGCGCCGGCGATCTGCTTGTTGGTGGCCGGGTCGCTCATGCCCCCCAGGGCCTTCAATACCTTCTTCTGCTTGGCGTCTAACGCAGCCTTGGCGGCCATAACCTCTCTCCTGCTAAAGCGGTTCCTTGTCATCGACCCCGGGGCGGCCCGCCGGGCCGGCCTGTCGGAGACCTATTCCTTGACACCTTCCGGAGTGTCATCGGCCGCCAAGGCGGCCGCCGCCGCTTGACACTCAGGACAAATGCCTAAAAACTCGAGCCCGAACCCGACCACCTGAAAATCAGTCCCGGCCGCCGCCTCGCGCTCGGGAATCTCGATTGACAACGAGGGCAGATCGGCCACTCGTCCGCACCCCAGGCACCGGACGTGATAGTGGTCTTCGGTCCGGGCGTCAAAACGACGTTGGCCTCCCCCGCCGTCAAGTCTCAGGACCAGCCCCTGTTCGGCCAGGACCTCCAGGTTGCGGTAGACCGTGCCCAGGCTGATCCGCGGCATCTTGCGCCGGACCAGCCCGAAGATCTCGTCCGCCGTGGGATGGGTGTCCACCCGGCGCAGTTCCTCCAGAATCAAGCCGCGCTGTTTGGTGGTCCGCGATTTGGGTGTGTCCAGCAGTTGCATTGCGTTGACCAGAATAGTTATTATTACTAATAATATTTCTGACCAAACTTGTCAAGTATTTATTAATAAAAAAATGATCTATAATTAATTAATAAAAACAATTGGTTCTGCGAGGATGCCGCCGAGTGAAGGACCGGTTCGCGGACAGACCCAGCTAAAACACGGACGCCGACAATAATCGGCCCGTTTAGAGGAACTGGTTTAAACCATGGAGTGGAGACGGGGGTTTCAGCGGTCTACAGGGAGTACCGGAGGATACAGCGCAGCACGGTCAGGGCGTCGCGCCAGCCGATCTTTTTGCCCTCGGCGTAGACGCGGCCGGTATAGGAAATGCCTACCTCGTAGATGCGCCATCCGAATCGTTTCTTGCAGATCTTGGCCGTGATCTCGGGATCGAAGCCGAAGCGTGGCTCCTTGAGGGTGATCCGTTCGATGACCCGGCGCCTGAAGACCTTGTAGCAGGTCTCCATGTCGGTGAAGTTCATGTCGTTGAGCATATTGAACAGCCGGGTCAGCAGCCGGTTGCCCAAGGAATGCCAGTAGTAGAGAACGCGGTGGGAGTCGCCGCCGATGAACCTCGAGCCGTAGACCACGTCGGCGTGGCCCTCGAGGATGGGCAGGAGCAGGCGGGGGTAATCCCGGGGGGAGTACTCGAGATCGGCGTCCTGGACGAGGATGATCTCCCCGGTGGCCTGTTGCATGCCCGTCCAGCAGGCGGCGCCTTTGCCTTTGTTCTGGTCGTGAAAGAGCTTGACCAGGTCGTCGCCCTGGAGTTCATTTTGGATGATCTCCCGGCTGCCGTCAGTGGATCCGTCGTCGATGACGACGATCTCCTTGGCGATGGAGCCCAGGTCCACGGCCCGCACCCGGCGGATGATTTCGGCCAGGTATTTTATCTCGTTGTAAACCGGGATGATGACCGACAGTTTCATGGGCCTCTCTTTCCGACTCGGGTTGGTCATGCTAAACCGCGTGGGGGGCATAAGTCCAGGGGATTTTACGGGCAATGGTCCGGGTGGTGGGCCGGCTGATCGAGGCTTGGCCCTAAATTCGGGGTGTAGCTTTGTGGTTGACCGGGTTTTCGTGCCGGGGTATGCTCTGCCACTGAATGATCGTTCACTCATTGGCGGGCGAAACACCACGGACCACCACACTCGGCCCAGGGAGGACCAGGGATGGGCATCAACCACTTTCGGCGCGATGACCGTGACTTCAAATTTCTGCTGTTCGAGCATCTGGACGTAGACCGGCTGCTGGGTTACGAGGCCTATCAGGATTTCTCGACAGACGACTTCAAGATGATCATTGACGAGGCCCTCAAGGTCGGCCGGGAGGTGCTCGGTCCGGCCCTGCAGGACGGGGACCGGGAGGGCTGCACTTTGCAGGACGGCGAGGTAAAGGTGCCGGCCTCGTTCCATGATTGCTGGCGGACGTTGGCCGAGAACGGCTGGCTGGCCCCGTCCCACAGCCCCGAGTTCGGCGGCCAGGGTCTGCCGGCGGTGATGGGCGGCATCGTGGCCGAGATCTTAGCCGGGGCCAACATGGCGATGATGTGCTACCCGGGCCTGACGGTCGGGGCGGCCCATCTGATCGAGGTCCATGGCACCGACGAGGACCGGGCCCTGTTCGTGGAGAAGATGTATACCGGCCGGTGGGCCGGGACGATGTGTCTGACCGAGCCCGACGCCGGTTCGGACGTGGGGTTCTTGCGGAGCAAGGCCGTACCCGACCCCGAGGCCGGGGACCCCCGGATCTACAAGATCGAGGGGACCAAACAGTTCATCACCGCCGGCGAGCACGACCTGACCGAAAACATCATTCATCTCTATTTGGCCCGCATCGAAGGCGCGCCCTTGGGCACCAAGGGCATCAGTCTGTTCATCGTGCCCAAGGTCTGGGTCAACCCCGACGGCTCCCTGGGCGAGCCCAACGACGTGTCCTGCACCGGCATCGAGCACAAGATGGGCGTTCACGGCTCGGCCACCTGCAGCCTGAGCTGCGGCGAAAACGGCTCCTGCCGCGGGATCCTGCTGGGCGAGCCCAACTCGGGCATGGCCAAGATGTTCCAGATGATGAACGAGGCCCGGATGGGCTGCGGGATCCAGGGCGTGGGCATCGCGGCCAGCGCCTATGACACGGCCCGCCACTACGCCAAGGAGCGCGTCCAGGGACCGCCCATGGTCAATCGCCGGGCCGACCGGGTGCCGATCATCCAGCACGAGGACGTGCGCCGGATGCTTATGAACCTCAAGTCCGGCACCGAGGCCATGCGGGCCATGCTGGGCTACATCTTTATCCTGATCGACATCGCCCGCCATGACCCGGACGAGGCCGAGCGCCACAAGGCCCACAGCCGGGTCGAGCTGATGACGCCCCTGGTCAAGGCCTACTGCTCGGACTTCGGCTACCTGCTCACCCGGGAGGCCATTCAGGTCCTGGGGGGCGTGGGGTACTGCAGCGAGTTCCCGGCCGAGCAGTACGCCCGGGACATCAAGATCGTCTCCATCTGGGAAGGGACCAGTTACATTCAGTCCCTGGACATGGTCGGCCGCAAGCTGTCCATGGAGGGCGGCCAGGTCTTCCAGACCTGGATTCAAGAGGTGATGGCCACCACCAGCGAGTTCAAGGAAGACGCCGACTTCGGGGCCGACTACAAACTGTTGTTCAAGGCGGCCCAGGCCACCGGCGACTTCGCCCTGCGCTACATGCAGTACTTCCAGGGGGGCAAGGTGCCCCTGATCGGTCTGACCTCGACCCGCTTCCTGGAGTGCTTCTCCGAGGTGGTCCTGGCCTGGCTGATCCTGGAGCAGGGCCGGATCGCCCGCGCCAAGCTGGCCGGGGTGGACGCGTCGTCGGCCGACGGGATCTTCTATCGGGGCAAGATCGAGACGGCCCACTACTTCTGCCGGAACATCCTGACGGGCGTCTTTGCCCGGCATATGACGCTGCAGCAGGAGGACACCTCGGCCCTGGACATCCCCGAGGAGGCCTTCTGATCAGCGGGCGGTTTTAGGGCCGCCCGCCAGGCACCATCAAAATAACTGTAAAGCGAACCAGGGCGCGGACCGGCCGGCCGAATCGGGGCGGCCGGTGGCGCCCTGGTTGGGGGGGGCGAGCCAAAGGCGGTCACGGAGCGTCGTCCAGGACCTCCCGGACCATCTTCAGCAAACCGAACAGGCTGTAGGGCTTGCTGATGAACCCTCTGGCCTGGGACTCGATGGCCGCGCCGGAAAGGGATTGGGTGGAATAGCCGGTGGCGATGATGACCCTGACCCGGGGGTCCACGGCCCGGAGTTCCTTCAAACACTTGTGTCCGCCCATCCCGGGCATGCTCAAATCCAAAATCACCAGATCGATGCGTGGCCCCTCGCGCCCGTAGATCTCGAGGGCCTCCTCGCCGCTCGACGCGGTCAGGATCGAATAGCCGTACTGGCCGAGGATCTCCTCACCAATTTCCAGAATCGGACGCTCGTCGTCCACCAGCAGGATCGTCTCGGAGCCGCCCCGGATGTCGCCCACGTCTTAGGGCGCGGTCGCCTCCAGGCCGCCCGCGTCCGCCAGGGCCGGCAGAAAAATGGTGAACGTCGCGCCCCGGCCGACCCGGCTGTCGCAGATGATGTGGCCCCCGTGGTTCCGGACGATGCCGTAGACCGTGGCCAGGCCCAGGCCCGTGCCCCGGCCAATGCCCTTGGTGGTGAAAAACGGCTCGAAGATGTGGTGGACGGTCTC
>JAHJDS010000176.1 GCA_018812395.1 Pseudomonadota bacterium | reverse complement strand
GTCATGTGCGGCGACACCAAGGTCGTCGGCCGCGGCCAGGCCGACAAGATTTTTATTAACACCGCCGGGGTGGGCGTCATCGATGAGGGAGTGGACGTGGCCGCCGATCGGGTCCGAACGGGCGACGCCATTCTGGTCAGCGGCACCATCGGCGATCATGGCGTGGCCATTCTGGCCGGCCGGGAGGGCCTGCCGCTCAAGGTGCCGGTAAGGAGCGATTCGGCGCCCATGAACCATCTGGTCCAGGCCGTCCTGGCCGCGGCCCCGGGGGCGGTCCACGCCCTGCGGGACCCTACCCGGGGCGGTCTGGCCACGGCCGTGGTCGAGGTGGCCCACGCCTCGGGCGTGGCCGTCGAGCTGTGGGAAAAGGAGATCCCCGTCAGGCCCGAAGTGGCCGGGGCCTGCGAGGTCTTGGGCCTGGACCCCTTGTATCTGGCCAACGAAGGCAAGACAATCGTCTGGGCCGAGGACCGGGCCGCTCAAAAAATATTGGCCGTGATGAGAGAGAGCGAGTTCGGGGCCGAGGCGGCGATCATCGGCCGGGCCACGGCCGGCGATCCGGGGCGCGTGCATATTCAGACGGTGGTCGGCGGCCGCCGGGTGGTGGACGTCCTCACCGGTCAGCAGTTGCCTCGAATCTGCTGACATCCGGGCCGCCTCGAGATGTAAAGAGATGTCGGCCCGACCCGGGTCCTTTCCACCCGAAAAATCTGTCGCCTGGTTGTTGCCCGCCCCGAGTTAGATGGAAACGTCTTTGGCGGGCTGAGGCGGAGTTTTTTTCGGCGCGGCCGGCGGGGTCGGTTTGGCCGGTTTCGGGGGGGCGGCCGGGGCACCCGGCTTCCGGGGCGCGACCGTCTTTATGGGCGCCGGCTTGGTGACCGTCCGGGGCCGAGGCGGCGCCTTCTTCACTTTACGGGGCAGTTTCCGGTCCAGGACAAACGCCGACCACAACTCGACGCTGACTTGCGGATGCTCGGCGGCCAGCTTTTTAAGCCAGTCTTGGGTCAGGACCTGTTGTCGCTGGGCGATCAGCCGGGTGATTTTGACCCGGGCGCCTTTTTGAATCCCTGCCAGTTTGTCCGGCCCGTCAACCCCCCACACGACCTGACGCCCGGCGTAAAAAACCACCGCCGGCCCGGCATCGGCCAGGGTGGCCAGGACGGAGGTCCGAGGCGGGGTCTGGGCGGCGATGAATCGGCCCAGGTCCCTGGCCTGGGTGCCCCGCGTCGGCCAGATGACGATCAACTGGACCAGCGACCAGACGACGACCAGACCGGCCAGCGTCGAGCGCATCACGACCCGGCGATCGAGATCGTATAGCCGGACGGCCAGATCATCCAGGGCCCGGGCCCCGGCCAGGGCCAGGAAAAAGATCAGCGGCCACCAGGCGTGCGGCGTTCGGGCTGCCCAGGCCGGGGCCGCCACCACCGGGACCAGGCCCAGGGCCAGCAGCATCCAGAGGGGAGCGGTCCGGGTTCGGATCGGAATCCGGGGATCGAGGATGGTCTCCCGAATGCGTGGCGGCCGCACCAGGTCCGGGAACTTGGCCGGCCGGAGGCGGGTGAATATCCAGACGACCCCCAGCGCCGTCAGCGGCAGCGTCAGCCAGTAGAGGACCGCCCCGCCCAGGGCGGCCAGCCAGTCCAGCGGATTGACGGCCCATTGCGCCTTCAGGGCGAAGAGCAGCGCGCCGGGGGCGTTCAGGGTCCCGAAAACCAGTTGGGTGACAAGCAAATAAAGGCCCAGATGAACCCCGGCCAGGGCGGGCAGGGCCAGGACGGTCGGCCAGTTCCGGAGGGCCCGGGACACCGACCAGTAGTGATGCGCGGGGATGATCACCGCCAAGAGCTGGACCGACCAATCCAGGCCCACCGCCGGGGCGAAGCTGAGCCACATGGCCCATTTGTAACGCTCCTGCCGCGTGTCGATCCACGACAGGTAGGCCCAGATGGTGACCAGGGCCAGCCCCATGGCCGCCTGGGCCGCCCCGGCCCGGGGACTCAAAATGACTCCCGCCGGCGCCAGGGCCAGCAGGAGAATCGTCGTCACGGCCGTCAGCGGGCTGTACAATCGCCAGGCCAGATGCAGCAGACAAACCAGCCCCAGGAGCGTGAACGCCAGTCCGGCCGTTCTGGCCCCAACCGGCCCGGCGCCGAACACGGAAAACCACAAACCGACGTAGAGCGGACCGCCCGCCGGACGCTTAAGATCGAACCCGGTCAAGGAACGGCCGTCCTTGGTGGTGGTCACGAACCGAACGGGCAGGCCCAGCGTGGTTTTGAGTCCGGACTGGACGTGATAGCGGGCCGAGACGGCCTGTCCGGCCGCCGGGTCGTCCAGCGGCGGCGTGAACGGACCCCAGGCCGCTCCCAGGCGAACCCCCAGCGCCAGGATAAGGCATATCAGCCCCAGGATCGGCCACCGGAAGGTCTGGTCGTCTCTCGCCATGTATTCCACGTCCCGTGTCCTTGTCGCTAGAAAAATTTTGCGAGGATAGTTGTCAAGTTGGCCGGACTTTCAGGGATCAATCCCATAACGCGGATGAATCGCCTGGTTCTCCATTGTTGCCGAAAAGCCGGGGCAGATCAAGCCCCGAACCGCGCGGCGGGGCGCCGGGGTGTTTCAACCCCGCCACCGGGTGAGCAGCACGTAGAGGGCTCCGGCCCCGCCGTCGACCGGGCGGGCGGTGCAGAATCCAAGCACCCGAGAGCGAAAGCCCTTCTTGGACAGCCAACCGACGACCGCTTTTTTTAAGACCGGCTCCTGCCCCTGGGACCCCAGGCCCCGGCCGTGGACGATGAGGACCGAACGGTATCCCAGGGTCCGACTGTTGCGCAGGAACCGCTCGACCTCGCCCCGGGCCTCGTCCACGGACAGGCCGTGGAGATCGACGTAGTCCTGGATCGGAAAGGCCCCTTGCCTCAGCCGCTCGATCAGCTCCGGATTGAGACCCGGCGCGAAGCCCTCGACGTATTCGTCGGTGAAACGGATATCCAGCGGGGCCGTGCCGTTGACCAGGTCGGCCAGGCGGGCCAGGACCTCGAGGTCCTCCTGGCGTCGGGGGTCGAGGCGGATACGCGACCCGGCGGCCGCAGGACGCGGGGGCACCTGGTCCCGGCGCCGGCCGTCCAGGGGGGAGACGTCGGCCATGGCCCGGGCGAACAGGGTCCGGTCGTCCTCCGGGGACGCTCTGGTCTCGGGCGGCCGGGAAGTCTCCGCCACCGGCGGATCGTCCGGCGGCCCCTCGATCGACAGTCTCTTCTTCAAACCGGCGAACGGCGTGTGAAAGCTGTTGGAAGCGGCCGCCTCGCTCCGGGGAGGCGATTTCTTTTTTCGCCGGGCCATAAGGGGTCTCCGGAGTTTTTCATAAAAACAATATCACGATCATCACCGCCGGGCAAAGGCCAATCGGGTGGACAATTGACTCGGGCGAACCTATATTGGTTCAGCACCCCCAGAGGAGTGATCCGTGGCCCGTATTGACGATTACCAGACCACGTTCGACCTGGCCGCCCGGGAGTTCGGCGAACGCGACCACGACCTGATGGCCGAACGGGCCGACGTGACCACCCGGGACGACGGCCGGCTGGAGGTGGTCTTTTTAAACCGGACCTATCTGGTCGGCGGCGACCCGGTGGACGTGATCCCCGCGGACGACGGCCCGGAACCGCACCTCACGGTCAAGGGCCTGGTGCTGCACTACCTGCTCGCCGCGGACGGGACCCTGCCCCGGGGCGAGTGGGTCACCTTCCGCGAGGTGCCCTCCGGCGACTTCTACTGGCCGGCCTTTTGTAAGCGGGCCAAGGACCCGCTGGTGGGCGTGTTCGGGGGAAATCCCCGGCAAATGGTCGAGGTGGCCCGTCAGTTGTACGACGCCCAGCCGGCGAGCCTGGGCGACGCCGGGGTGGTGGTGACGGCCTTTCCCCGGGTGTCCGTGGCCCTGCTGATTTACGCCGGTGACGACGAGTTTCCGCCCGAGGGGAATCTCCTGTTCGATCCCAACGTCCACCACTACCTGTCCACCGAGGACGTGGCCGTGCTGTCGGGGATGATCGTCTACCCCATGCTCGGCGCGGCCCGGGGCGGGGCATCGGGAGAGAGGAAATGAAACTGGCCGTCTCCGGCAAGGGCGGCGTGGGCAAGACGACTTTCGCCGCGCTCCTGATTCATTCCCTGGCCGAGCGGGGCGTCGAGGTCCTGGCCATCGACGCCGACCCGGACGCCAACCTGGCCGGGGCCCTCGGGTTCGAGGGGGCCGACGACATCGTCCCCATCTCGCAGATGAAGGAACTCATCGAGGAACGGACCGAGGCCAAGGTCGGCTCCATGGGCAGCTATTTCAAGCTCAATCCCAAGGTGGACGATCTGCCGGCGACGCTGGCCGTCAAGCACGGCCACGTCCGGCTGATGGTCCTGGGCGGGGTCGAAAAGGGCGGGGGGGGTTGCATCTGCCCGGAGAGCACCTTGCTGAAGGTTCTGGTCACCCACCTGATCCTGCTCAAGGACGAGGCCCTGGTCATGGACATGGAGGCCGGGCTCGAGCATCTGGGCCGGGGCACGGCCCGGAGCGTGGACCGGCTGATCGTGGTCGTCGAGCCGGGCCGGCGCTCCATCGAGACGGCCCAGCACATCCGGGACCTGGCCGCGGACATCGGCCTGGACAAGGTCTTCCTGGTGGGCAACAAGATCCGGGGCCAGGCCGACGAGGATTTTTTGCGAAAAAACCTGGGCGACTTCCGGTTCCTATGCTTTTTGCCTTATGACGACCAGATCATCGAGGCCGACCTTTTGGGCAAATCGCCCTTTGCCACCGCGCCCGCGGCCCGGCGGGTCGTCGAAGGCGTGGCCGACCGGATGATCGCCGAGGGGTGAGCGTGGACCACGGCCGGGCCGAACCGTGGTATATCGGCGGAGAAGGTGCAATAGCCATTTATTTATATCTAGTGGAAAAAAAGAACCTTTCGGGGTTTAAATATTTTGAATGATGATGGTCAAAAAGTTGACCTCGTACTTGGTGAAACGAATTGTATTCACTGTGGACTAGAATTTAGTGTTAGCCTCGTCGATGTTGATAAAGGATTCGTCGAAGGTTTAGTTTGTCAGAGATGCAAAAAAAATATACCGGTCGAGTGTCTAGATATACCTGGGATTAAATATATAGTAGACCAACTACTTGCGTCATCTTCGGGTGGGCAAAGTATTTCTGGAAGGACTTTAATTCGTGTAGGGTTTAAGCGAACGATTGAGCATCCTTATTTAGAATCCTGGGGTGAAGTGCCAAAGAGAATTATCGCCGTTTTAGCTCGTCCAGTATATTCACCTACTACATTCACTACCATGTTTTACGGCAACGGGACAGGGGAAATAAATTACTTGGCTCTTGGCGATGGAGACGATGACGATGGGACCGAGGGAAAGGCATTATCAGAGGGTGAGCTGCCAATCATAAACGTGGTCAATGTGCGTTTAGAAAAAGATGACTTATTTGCCAAGATACTCTTTGATGTTATAAGCAGTTGGCCTGACCCTTATCCAAGAGATGATTGGCCCAGTCGTGATAGTGGCATGGGGAAACGGGAATTCCAGGATTATGTATTGGGGAAAGATTGGTATAAAAACGTTCCGTCAGGAAAACATGGTGAGTACATGCAGGAAAAATTCAAAGAATATTCCGAAAACAGAGTTGCAGAACTAAGGCAATTTGTATTAGTGGAATGGCAAATTTGGTATCTCACAGAGGAGGCCGAAAAGCGTTTAGATGGAATTTCCTGGCTGGTAATTCATTTCGAAGCTGTCCGAAAAAGAATTACAGAGGAATATTTGTTGGCAACATTGCTTAGTGCAATTGCCATGGAAAATTATGTAAAAGCAAGAATATCGAATTATTGTGCCGGAAAATTTTCAGAAGCCCACAAACGCGATCAGGCCATGATAAAATATAATAAAAAAAAGTTCTTAAAAAGGCTGTCTAGGGTTATGGAGGAAGTGACTGGAAAGGCTTTAGACAAACAGGAAATTGAATTGTATAAGGAATGTGAAGGTTTATATAAATACAGAAACGATCTATTGCATAACTTAATGAAAGGGAAATATGATTTAATGAGTCGAACCAGGGAACAGGCTTTCTTTGATTTTAGAACAGTTCACAAGATGATTGAATTTTTCGAGGGGAATCGAGTTCCTCTAAGGTGGCAGTACAATCATTACAGCGATTCAAAAGCCGAACATTTAGTAAAGTGAGGTCTAGGAACAATGCCCGTCGTCAAGATCACCGTCGCCCGGGGCCGGGACGCGGCCCTTAAGAAGGCCCTGCTAAGGGCCGTGCACGAATCGCTGGTCAGCGCCTTCAAGGTGCCCGAACAGGACCGCATCGCCCGGATCATCGAACTCGACCCGGACGACTTCGAGGTCTCGGCCGATAAGCAGCCCAACTTCACCCTGATCGAGATCAACCTCTTCCCCGGCCGAAGCCCGGAGGCCAAGAAGAAGTTGTTTGGGGAAATCGTCTCCCGCCTGGAACCCCTGGGCGTTCCCCCGGCCAATGTCTTGATCATCCTGCACGAGCCACCCCTGGACAACTGGGGGATTCGGGGTGGCCGGCCGGCCACGGAAGTGGCCCTGGGCTACGATCTGAAGGTCTGACCCTCATCGTCCATCCGCGGCGCGGGCGTCTTTATTGACCAAGGTCCAGACCGCCCTGCCTCGCCTGAAGGGCGGGCGGCCTGGGCCCGGGATCGTCGCTAGGCTATCCAACCAAAAAGAGACCGTCCCCGCACCTGAAAAGTAAGCGGTTCATGGTCGGATCGCCGGACAGCCCCGGGCCGCTCAGCCCAGGACCTTTTTGATTACTCTCAGGAAATTGCCGCCCAAATAGGCCTCGATGTCTTGGCGCGACAGACCGACCCGGCCCATGGCCCGAACCAGCCTGGGCAGGCTCCGGTAGCCTTGATAGCCCCGGATCAGGCGGGGGATACGCCCGCCGCCGTCGGTGCCCAGGCCGACGTGGGCCATGCCCAGCCGTTTCTTCATCAGCCGGATTTCCGCGGCCCAGTCCGCAAAGGTCTTCCGCGTCGCGCCGCGGCCCGCATAGCCCAAAGGCCAGGTGCAGATAACGCCCCCGGCCTTGGCCACTAGTTCCATGGCCGGCCAGGACCTGAGGCGGGTGGTTCGTCTTCGACTGAGATGACGAGGCCGGGGACTGGTGTGGGAGTCGACCACCGGGGCCGAGGTCACGGCCAGCACGTCCCGGACGGTCTTGTCATCGGCGTGGGCCAGGTCGACGATCATTCCCCGCCGCTGCATTTGCCCGACCACTTTCCGGCCCAAGGCGGTCAGGCCGCCGCGCACCAGTGACCTGGTCATGATGTCGCCCAGCGCATTGGGGGTATAGTGGACCAGGGTCATCATCCGGACGCCCTGCGCATAAAACCGGTCCAGGTTGGCGAGCCGGCCCTCCAGGGCGTCGCCGCCCTCGATGGCCAGGATCGCCCCGGGCGGCCGCCCCGGGGCCACGGCGGTGGGAATGTCGGCCGCTTTGGTCACCAGACGCACGCCCCGGCGCCTCATCCGGGACCTGGCCTCGGCCAATTGATTGACCGTGTCCACGTAGGCCGAGCCGGCCCCGTGACGCCGCCGGTAGACCAGGTCGCCCACGGCCGCCCAGGCGCAGCAGACCACCTGGGCGTCGATCATGGCCTCGACGGTCGGGGTGGTCGGATCAAGCGCTGGGACGGACGTATAGAACTGAAAGGGGTGGGCGTGGGCGTCGAGGACCCTCAGGCCGGCCATGAGTTGGCGGTCGGCCGCGGACATCGGCGTCGGCTTGACGCAGGCCGCGGTCCCGCCCAGACCGGCCGCCAGGCCGGCCCGGGCGCCGAGGCGCAGGAAATCCCGTCGGTTCATGACGACTCCGCGAACAGCGGCCCAAAAGGCCGGAACCGAGTCGGTCGGGTCAGGGTCTCGCGAATTTCCAGAACGGCCCCGTCTTGCCGATGGCCGCCAGGTCGGCCATCATCTCGGCGGCGTACTGGCGACTTTTCGAGACCCAGTCCCCGTCCAGGCGCCGCTGAAAGTAGCTGCCCGAAAACAGCTTGACCAAGTCCGGCAAAGGGATGATCCCCTCGTCGCTCTCCGGCGCGAAACCGGCCCAATTTTTAGCGTGCTCTTCCGACCGGAAGAGATTCATGGTGCTTCAGGCGTGAGCGATGTTCTCGAACCACTTATACAGGGGCACGGCCACGTAGCCCACCACCTCCGGTGGGTCGACCTCGAGGACCTCGCCGTCCCGCATCCGTACCTGGACCGGCTCGCCGCAGTCCAGACACGGGGCGTCCACCTGAACCGTTTGGCCGGGATATAGCCAGCAGACCGCCAGCGCCTCGAAGCCTCACTGGCCGAACCACTTCTGCACCCCGTCGACGCTGATCCGGTACTGGGTGGGCAGGTTGTTGAACGGGGCGAACGAGGCGATCAGGTCCGTGCCCGGATGGAGCCAGCCCGGCACCCCGGCCTTGAACAAAGCGTGCAGGGCCTGGCGGCCCTCCTCGACCGGGACGCCCAGCGCGGCGGCGATTTCCGTATAGTGCGGCGCCTGCCCGGTCTCGACCATGTGTTTGATGATGACGTTGAACGTCTGGTCCAAAGCGCTCGGTTCGGTCATGATGCTCCCTCCTTGGTCTTCGCCCTCAAGCCGCGGTGGATCGGGTTCAGGACTTCTTTTTGAGTTGTTTGCCCACGTTCCAGGCCCGGGCCACGTGGCCGCCCACGCCGAAATAGGCCTTGGTGGCCATGTCGAACAACAGCGGCTTGAGTTTGGTCAAGTCCACCACGCCGTCGGTCAAGACCGCCGGGTCGGCGTGGGTCTCGACAATCTCGCCGATGAACAGGTCGTGATCGGGAAAATCGACCACGTCGTAGAGGCGGCACTCCATGTTCAGCGGACACTGGGCGATCAGCGGCGCGGTGTCCAATTGGCCGTAGAAGACGTCGAAGACCTGCGACTTGTCGGTGTTCTTGCCGGTGACCAGGCCGCAGTAGTCGGTCTCGACCACCAGATTTTCGGTCGGGATATTGACGCTGAACGTCTGGTTCTCGTGGATGCCCTGGTTGGTGTAGTGGATCTTGCCCATGCCCAGGGAGATGCAGTTGGGCGTGCCGACGGTGACGATGCCGACGTGGGCGATGGTGATGAAGTTGGGCCGGCCGCCCACGTGCGCCCCGATCAGGACGACCGGAGTGGGGTACATGACGTTAATCGGGCCGAGTCTGGTCTTCATGGTCGTTGCTCGCTGTTAGGCCACCGGTCCAGATTACATCTCGGCCGGGCCGTCTGTAAAGTCAGGAGCGCCGTCCCAATAGCCGCCCGATCGAACTTCTTATGCTATTATCTTCGAAACGCCAAGACACACGGGTTTTGAGGCCGAGATGGAATTGACCATGCGGGGCATGTCGTCCCAGGACTGGCCAACGGTCCGGGCCATATATCTAGAGGGGATCGCCACCGGCCAGGCCACCTTTGAGACCGGGGCGCCGACCTGGGAGGAGTGGGGCGCCGCACACCGGACCGACTGCCGGATCGTGGCCCTTGAGGACGATCAGGTTGTCGGCTGGGCGGCCCTCAGCCCCGTGTCCGACCGGTGCGCCTACGCCGGCGTGGCCGAAGTGAGCGTCTACGTGGCCGCCCCGGCCCGGGGGCGCGGTTGGGGCCAGGCCCTGCTGGGTCGACTCATCGAGGAATCAGAACGGGCCGGTGTTTGGTCCCTGCAGAGTGGCACCTTTCCGGAGAATTTGTTGTCATTGGCCCTGCAGGAGGCCTGCGGGTTTCGCCGGGTGGGGGTCCGCCGCCGCCTGGGTCGTCTGAACGGGGTGTGGCGGGACGTGATCCTGCTGGAGCGGCGCAGCGACGTGGCAGGACGATAGATGAACACGGGTAGGCCGTGATTTTCGTTTGCGGCCGGCCGGCCCGGTCATCAGTAAACCGGGCCGAACCGGCCGACCGACCTCTTGGTCGGCCCGGTGGTTTATTGAGCGTCGCCGCTCAAATAAGCCGATCCGTTTCGACCGCCCTCCCAGACGGCCAAAATCTCCTCGATTGGAATCAAGCCCGGACGGACGACGATCGGCCGGTCCCCGGTCACGTCCACCACCGTGGACGGCGTGGTCGAGGCGGCCGGTCCGCTGTCCAGGATCAGGTCGATTCGTTCTCCGAAAAAAGCCTCGACCTGCTCGGCCGTGGTCGCCGGCAACGCGCCGGTCGAGTTGGCGCTGGTGGCGGTCAGCGGGCGGCCCGTTGCTTGGGCCAGCCGGGTCGGCAGGGCCAAGGGCGATAATCGTAAACCGACCTTGCCCCCGGGGCAACAGGCCGGGGCCAGCCGGTCACCCATCGCCTGGAACACGATGGTCAGCGGGCCGGGCCAAAATCGCTCGATCAGTCTGCGGGCCCCGTCCGAGGGCGGCTCGACCAGTTCGGCCAGATCGTCCACCCTCCCGATGACCAGGGGCGGCGGTTTGTCGTCCCGGCCCTTTAAAAGCTGGACCTTGGCCACGGCCGCGGGGTTGGTGGCGTCCGCGGCCAGGCCGTAGAGGGTCTCGAACCGAAGGGCGACCACCCCGTTGGCCGCGATCACGGCCGCGGCCCGGTCGATGGTCTCCGGGGCGGGGGCGTCGGCGTCGACTTTGATCACTTGTCCTGGGCCAGGCGGTGTTTTTCCAACTCCCGGGCCAAGTCGGGATCGGACAGGGCCAGGATGCGCAGGGCCAGCCAGGCGGCGTTCTTGGCCCCGGCCCGTCCCAGGCTGACCGTGGCCACCGGCACCCCGGGGGGCATCTGGACCGTGCTCAGCAGGGCGTCCAGGCCTTGGAGGGGCGAATTGTCGAGGGGCACGCCGATGACCGGCAGCGAGGTCCGGCCGGCGATGGCCCCGGCCAAATGGGCGGCCATGCCCGCCCCGGCGATGATCACCTGGACGTCGTTTTGATGGGCCTGGGCGATCAGGGCATCGACCTGTTTGGGCGTCCGGTGGGCCGAGGCCACCTTCAGCTCGGCGGCCACCTTGAATTGACCCAGGACCTCCATCGCGGCGGACATGGAATCCCGATCCGACTCGGAGCCCATGACCACCACCACCCGGGCCGATTTTTTGAGCCGTGGTCCCTTCTTGGCCGGGGGAGGGGCCGGGGCCTCGACCTTTGGTTTGGCCATTGACACCGCCTTGGCCGGTGGTACTCCGGCCGCGGCCCGGTCTCGGCGCAGGGCCTTGAGGCCGATGTCCGTGCGGCGGTGCCTGCCCTCCCAGTGAATGGTCTCGGTCACGTTATAGGCCCGGTTGACGGCCGCCCGGATGGTCCGGCCCAGGGCGGTCACGCCCAGCACCCGGCCGCCGTTGGTGGCGTAGCCGTCCCCGGCCCTGGCCGTGCCGGCGTGGAACACGACCACGTTCTTGACCGTCCGGGCCGGGCCCAGGCCGCGGATGGGCTTGCCCTTCTCATAGCTACCTGGGTAGCCGCCCGAGGCCAGGACCACGCACACCGCCGCGTCGGCCCGCCAACTGACCCTGGCCTGGTCCAGCTTGCCCTGGGCCAGTTTGTGGAGAATGTCGAACAGGTCGCTGTTCAGGCGCATGAGCAGCGGCTGGGCCTCGGGATCACCCAGGCGGCAGTTGAACTCGAGGACGCCCAAGTTATCGCCGTCGATCATCAGCCCGGCGTAGAGCACGCCCTTGTACGGCCTCCCCTCGGCGGCCAGGCCCTTGATGGTCGGCTCGATGACCGTCCGCAGAATCCTGGCCTCGATCTCGGGCGTGACCACCGGGGCCGGTGAGTAGGCCCCCATGCCGCCGGTGTTGGGTCCGGTGTCGCCGTCGAACACGGCCTTGTGGTCCTGGGAGGAAGGCAGGGGCAGGATGGTCCGGCCGTCGGTGAACACGATGTAGGACGCCTCTTCGCCGACCAGGCAGTCTTCGATGATTACCCGATCGCCGGCCGCGCCGAATTGTTTGTCCAGCATGATCAGCTCGAGGGCGTCCTCGGCCTGCTCGACGCTCTGGCAGACGACGACGCCCTTGCCCGCGGCCAGGCCGTCGGCCTTGACCACCATCGGCCGGGATCTGTCGGCCACATGCTTCTTGGCCGCCTCGAAGTCGTCGAAGACCCGGAAGGCGGCGCCGGGTATGGCGTGACGGGCCATGAACTCCTTGGCAAAGACCTTGGAGCCTTCCATCTCGGCCGCGGCCGCCGACGGCCCGGCGACGAGAATGCCCTCGGCCTCGAGGGCGTCGGTCAGGCCCAGGGTCAGGGGGTCCTCGGGGCCGATCACGCCCAGGTCGACCTTTTCGGCCACGGCCAGGTCCTTCAGGCCGGCCACGTCACCCGCCTTGATCCCGACGCATCTCGTCTTGGGTTCGGCGCCGATGGCGTCGCTGCCCGGCGCGCAGATGATCCGGGTGACTTTACGGCTCCGGGCCAGTTTCCAGACGATGGCGTGTTCCCGTCCACCGCCGCCCACGACCAGGACTTTCACGGTCTTCCCCCCGCGCTTGTCGTCATTTGAGGCAAAATACCACGTCCCTCAAAGGGGGTCAATCCGCCGGCCGTAAGCAAACTTGACAAACGTCCCCGGCCAAAGGGAAAATATAATTTTGTCGAGGATGACTGCCTGGGGGACCAAGTAGCCCGCCCACATGGAAATACGGCCGGACTCAAGGCCAACCAGCTCAAGCGACTGGCCAACCTCTACCGTCGGAAAAACCCCACCGACCAGATCATCGGCCGGGAACTGGCCCGGGCGCTGACGGAAATTTCGGCCGAGACCGGCCGCCAGATCGGCGTG
>JAHJDS010000175.1 GCA_018812395.1 Pseudomonadota bacterium | reverse complement strand
TCTGGGACGATCCGGATGGGGCCCAGGAAATCACCCGGGAGCACGCCTCTTTGGGCGGCCCCTTGGCCCACCTCGACGAGTTGATCGCCCGCCTGGAAGACGCCCAGGTCCTGTTGGAGCTGGCCGAGGAGGAGAACGACGCCGCGGCGTCCCGGGAGGTTCGGGCCGAGCTGAAGGGACTGACCGCCGAGGTCAAGGCCCTGTCCGTGGCCCGCCTGTTCGCCGGCGCCGATGACGCCAAAAACGCCATCGTGACCATCAACTCCGGGGCCGGCGGGACCGACGCCCAGGACTGGACCGAGATCCTGTTGCGGATGTACCTCCGCTACGGCGAGGCGCGCGGTTTTTCCTCAAAAATCATCGACAGCCTCGACGGCGAGGAGGCCGGCCTCAAGAACGCGACCTTCACCGTGGCCGGCCCGTACGCCTTCGGCCGCCTCAAGAGCGAAAACGGCATCCACCGTCTGGTGCGCATCTCGCCCTTTGACGCCAACCGCCGGCGGCACACCTCGTTCGCCGCCGTGTTCGTCTACCCCGACGTGGACGAGGACATCGAGGTCGAGATCAACGACAAGGACCTCCGGATCGACACCTACCGGGCCTCGGGCCACGGCGGCCAGCACGTCAACAAGACCAGCTCGGCGGTGCGCATCACCCACCTGCCATCGGGCATCGTCGTCCAGTGCCAGAACGAGTCCAGCCAGCACCGTAACAAGGACCTGGCCATGAAGGTCTTGCGGGCGCGGCTCCACGAACTCGAGGTCCAAAAACAGGCCGACGAGAAGCAGGCCCTGTACGACGCCCAGAAGGACATCTCCTGGTCCAACCAGATCAGGTCCTACGTCCTGCAGCCCTACCAGTTGGTCAAGGACCACCGCACCGGTGTCGAGAAGGGCAACGTCGACGCCGTGCTGGACGGCGACCTCGACGAGTTCATCGAGGGGTATCTGCTGGCACAGGCCGAGAAGGCCGAGGCCTTAAAAAAATTGGCTTGACTTCGCCCCCCGTTTGACCTAAACTTATAAATGACGCGCCCGCCAGGATGGCCGGGCCGAATCAGCCAGGACGGCTCCCGGGGCCGTCCTGTTGTTTTGGGGGCTGAGGGCCCCCGGATCGCGGACAGGCCCCGGAGACAACTCAACCGTGGAGAGGGCCGTCCAATGTCCGTCCAACTCGATCCCGCTTTTGACCGACTTTTCGATCTGCCGGCCAATTTTACGTACAACGGCTGGGACCGGGTTACCTGGAACATGACCCCCGAGCAGGTCAAGCTCCACTACCCCCAGGCTCAAGAAATGGGCCGCACCCTGCGCCTGGAGGGCCAGGTGACCTACGGCCGACCATACTACCTCGACTTCGGGTTCGACCAGCACCGCCGCCTGACCTCGGTCAAGCTGGCCTGGCGCGGCCAGGGCACGG
Source organism: Pseudomonadota bacterium (assembly GCA_018812395.1). Taxonomy (GTDB): domain Bacteria; phylum Desulfobacterota; class Desulfarculia; order Desulfarculales; family JAHJDS01; genus JAHJDS01. Next base: position 866 of record JAHJDS010000175.1, on the reverse strand, counting down.
CCGCCGACTACGCCCACCTGGCTCGACGCCTCCAAAACAAATTCGGCCGAGCCGACCAGACCACCCCGACGTCCATGACCTGGACCAATCAAGGAAAGTCCAGCATCGCCGCCTTCAAACCGACACCGACCAGCATTATTTTCACCCGCGTCTGATCAGGGAGAATGGCTCAATCTATTAGATTTATTAAATTAATTAGCAACTGTAACCAACAAATCCCTTGCCCTTGATTTAATACTGTGATATTATCATTGCCAAAAGCCCAAATAACCGATTTGTCCCAGGCCGGCCGCGGCCGGTCAGGTGGGCTTGATTGGGCTGACCGGATAATCAACGGCCGACGTGGTCAGGGGGCGTGAATCGATGTCCGTTGCTGACCCGGAACAATCGACCGGCTCGCCCCCGGAAGTATTCCGTAGACTGTACGAGCGGCACCGACGGGGGGCCTTTTTCAGGTCCGCGGCGGTTTTGCTGCTCTGCGCCGTCGCCCTGATGGCCTATCTGGTCCGGGCGATCACCCTTGATCAATTGTTCGGCATCTTGGGCAGCGCCCTGTTCGTCATCCTGATCAACCCGCCCGTGCTGTGGGTCCTGTCCCGGGCGCGCGACACCCGCCAGGTGGAAGTCTTCTCCATCCTGATCAACCTGCTCGAGGTCTCGGCCTACACGGCCATCATTCACTTCATGGGCGGCCTGGACGCGGCGTATATGGCGCCGATGTACTGCATCCTGATCGCCTACGTGGGCATGGTCGGCCCCTGGCGGTATTCGGTGATCGTGGCGGTGGCCAGTGTGGCCGCCTTCGCCCTGGTGGTTCTGGGGGAGCATTTCGGGATCCTGGACTCCCATTGGCCGCTGGTCCTGCC
>JAHJDS010000021.1 GCA_018812395.1 Pseudomonadota bacterium | reverse complement strand
GGGCCTGCCCCAAACCCGGCCCCCCCACCGCCGCGGTCACCAAACCCTCCGCCACGGCCCTCCGGCGATGGCTGTTGTCGGTTAGTGAGGCCCTGCTGGCCGGGCGACTGAGCCAGGCCCGGGACTTCATCGGCCGGGCCCTGAAGGTCGATCCGGAAAACGCCGCCGCCCAGCGGCTGTTGTTCGAGATCGTCTCGGATCAGCGCCGCCTGGCCGAACTTATGGGGCGGATTCAGGCCCTGCTGGACAATCGCGATCTGACCGGGGCCGAACGGACGGTCCGCCGGGCACTGAGCATGGACCAGGACAACCAGCCGGCCAAGGCCTGGCTGGCCAAGATCGAGGGCCTGAAGCGTCGGGTGGGCGCCTGGCTGGCCCAGGCCCGGGCCGCCCTGGAGCAGGGGCGTCTGGGCGCGGCCTACCGGCTCTACACCCGGGTCCGGGAACTGGACGTGAACAACCCCCAACTCCGTCGGGGTCTGAGTGTCCTGCGGGCCGGTCTGCGGCCGGACGACATTTTCACCGCTATCAAGGACAATAACCTGCCCCTGCTGTCAGCCGTGCTTTACGCCCATCCCGGGGCGATCACCAGCCGGTATCGGACCGGCGAGGCCCGATTCTATGACTTCACCCCCTTGCACCTGGCCGCCTGGCGGGGATCGCCCGAGGCGGCCAAGGTCCTTCTAAATCACGGCGCGGGAGTCGAGGCCCGGGTGAAGCGGATGCACGCCTATACGCCCTTGCACCTGGCGGCCCTCATGGGCCGGCCGGCGGTGACGCGGCTGCTGGTCGCCCGGGGGGCGGACCTGGCCGTCAAGGACGATCAGGGGCGAACGCCGCTGGACGTGGCCGTGGACGCGGGCCGGCAGAAGCTGGCCGCCCTGTTGACCCGCCTGGGCGGGGTGGCCACCGGGACGCCGAAGCGGATCGTCAGGCGACTCTTCGCCGCGGCCGCGGCCGGCGACGTCGAGTCCATGAAGCGACTGGCCACGGGCAAGGCCCTGGCGTCGATCAAGTCGAAATCAATCGACGAGATCAAGCGGATCGGCCGGACGTTCAAGTCCGTGGCCGGGCTCAAGATCGACCACGGCCGGGCCACGGCCCAGGTCATCTTCGACGTGTCCAAGGTCATGACCGAACAGGAACGCCGGCAACTCAAGCGGCAGTTGCCGGCGCTCAGGAAGATGGCCCGGGCGACGACCGACCCCCAGGCCCGCCGGAACCTGGAGCAGAAGATCGCGGACCTGGAGAAGGGGCTGGTCCGGGTCAAGGTCAAGCTCGCCAAGGTTCAGAAGCGATGGCTGGTGGCCGACTTGGAGGGTTGATCCGAAATCCGGGGCGCTTTTTTCGGTCGCCTTTGGCTCGGGATTTCATCGCCTCCCCGCCAACCCTTATCAATTAAAAATCCGGGCCGGTCCGGGCCAATTGCTCGATCACCCGCCGGGCCGCCTCATTGGCCGGGTCGAGTTCCAGGACGGCCTCGGCCTGGCGCCGGGCCGTGGCCTTGTCCCCGGCCGCGGCCAGGGCCTGGGCCCAGGAGGCCCGGAGGCCGGCGTCGTCCGGGCACAGGGTCACCGCCCGGGCCAGGACCGTTGCCCCGCCCTTGAAGTCTTGCCGGGCGAACATCAGGCGGGCGACGTCTTGGGCCGCCCGCCCCGCCTCGCCGATCGTGGCCGCGAAACCGAATCGGGACAGGATGGCCGGGTCGTTCTCCATCTGGTGGAGCACCTTTAAAAAGGCGTTCAACGACCGCTCGGCGTCTGGTCCATCCCCCTGGCGGAGCCGGACCTGGCCCAGATAGAAGTGCAGGTCCGCGAACAGGGGCTCGCGGACGAGGTAGCGCCTCGCCGCCTCCTCGGCCTCGGCCAGGCGATCCAGGGCGGCCAGGCACATCACTTCCGTCCGGGTCAGGTTGGCCGTCAGGGCCGGCAACGCGCCGTCGTCCAGGTCCAGGCCGCGGCGGGCCAGGTCGAGGGCCTCGGCCGGCCGACCCAGGGCGGCCTGGG
>JAHJDS010000174.1 GCA_018812395.1 Pseudomonadota bacterium | reverse complement strand
GATTTCGGCCAACACGACGAAATCCACGTCGACGGCCTGCTGCCCCGGGAGGGCTACGTGTTCAGCCTGACCTTGGCCGACGGCACCCGCAAGGACCGGACCATCCTCAGCAACCGGACCAACGAGGAGGTCATTCCCGAGGATCGTCTGCTCCGGCGCTACTTCGAACTCGAGCGCCGCCTGCGCACGGGCGCCAACGACGAAGAGACCCACCTGGTCATCAATACCCTGACCAATCCCGAGGAACTCAGGCTGGCCCTGCGGCTGATCTACGTGGCCTACGCCGCCCTGCATCCGTCCTATTTTTGCCTGTCGGGCACCTTTCTCAAGTGCGCACAGGAGTTGGTGGATAAGCGCCTCGAGACCGGCCACGACGACGAGCCGTTTCCCGATCAGCGCCCCAAACGCCGCGGCTACTTCCGCCGCCGCCAACTGAAATGGTTCGAGACCGGGCAGGAACTCGTCTACCGGCGGGTGTTGCCCTACACCAAATATCTGATCCTCAACCGCGACGAATTGATCGAACTCGAGCCCTCGGTCGAACTCAAGGGCCTGGAGCTGGTCATGCGCCAGGTGGCCCGGGACATGAACCACGGCCGCAAGGAGTTCCCGGTCGATGGCGGCCGGGTCCTGGTCAGCGACGGCAAGCGCGGCGCCCGCTACGCCGAGCTGTTGGATCGGGAGGTCGGTCACCATTTCTGGAAGGAGTACGGCCTCGACAGCGGGGAGGAGTTCCAGTTCGCCGAGCGGGTCCTGTCCGCCGGAGACGACAACGTCATCCAGTTGACCTCGACCCTGGGGGCCGGTGACACCTTCGCCGGGGTGTTCATCGGCCTGATCGCCCTGGGCTGGGACGTGGGACACGCCATTCGGGCCGCGACCCTGGGCGCCCAGTACTACATCGCCAACCGCCAGGAGCCCATGATTTCCGATTTGATCGACACCGAGGACGAACACACCATGACCGGCACCTTCGGCAACTTCCGGGACATGGTCACCTTCCACCTCCCCGGCGGCGGCGTGGCGACGCCCTACGGTTCGGTCATCGACAAGGTCATCACCATCCGCACCACCCAGATCCACTATCCCTTCTGGGAGGTTGTCGCCCGTTACGCCCAGCCATGAGACGGATCCTCGCCATCCTGACCGCGAGCCTGCTGCTGTGTCCGGCCTGTCTGACGGACGCGCCTCAAGGCTCCCCGAAACCGACACCGGCCGCCAAGCCCAAGCCGAAAAGGCGGCTGGTGGTCGTCCCGCACCTGATCGGTTCGCGAATGACACACGCCCGGGCCCGGCTCAGGCTGGTGGGCCTGACGGTCAAGGTGACTCTGGTCCGGTACGCCAAACGCCGCCAGCTGGGCCGCGTGTTTCGTCAGACGCCCGGGCCCGGCGCGCGAGTCCCGGCCGGTTCCCCGGTCAAGCTGTGGGCCTTTGCCGCCACGGGCAGTCGTTTTCAGGGACCGATCCCGACGGCCCCGTCGGCCGGGCCGCGGCCAACGGTCGCCTCCCGTCCGGCGCCGCGGAGCGATAAATATCCCCGGTTGGCGGGGGCCGTCACCGCCCTCGAGGGAGACGTCAAGAAGGTGGCCGGACTGCCCTCGGTCCGGGAGCGCTACCAGGCCTCCCTCGAGGTCAAGCGCCGCGTCTTCCGGTTGCGCTGGCAGGTGATCGAGCGTCTGCGGCGGGATCGTACCAGTCCGGAACTGAAAGGCGTCCTGCGTCGTTTGTTGGATCTGGAAATGGCCCTGGACGGGGCCGTCAGGGGACGGCCTAAAAAGGCGAAGTGATATTATGCGGCGGTGGGATAAATCCGTCTCGTCGGACCCGCCGCCCGGCCCGTACCCCAGATGAAAGATTGACACCCCCACCCGGAAAGGCTATTATTTTCTTACCCCCCGGGTGGGGGCGCATTTTTTTGGGGCGCACCCGGGGCTGACCCGGGGCGCATCGGGCGCGGGCCGGGCCGGACTTGGTATTGGCCGCGCCGTTGGGCGCATCCGGGCCGCACCGTGAAGGCGTGTTTTGGGGGCGAATTCATTTTGGGGGATCTTTAGGCGTATTGATTCGGGGGATCGGGGAAGCCGGTTTTGGAGAGCGGCCGAAGGTGACGTCTGGAAGGGACACCCAAGCGACGACGCCGGTTGATTTCCGGAGCGAACGTACTGGTCATGTCGGAGAGTGGCTACATAGTTGGTGCGGCCCGACCGGAGGGTCGACTGTTCATGGTTCCCGGCGGGGGCCTCTCCACCCCGGGCCGACGCCGTTTGGGCCCCGTCCTTTGGTTTGATTGTTTGACTTTGGATGAGATCGAGTCGCATCGCCATCTGGATTGTCACCACTACAACATGTGTTTGACCATTGCCGGAGTCAGGCGTTGGCCCGGGTTTTCGTGCCGTCATTGCGACGACTTCCCGGGGCCGGACTGCATGAGCGCCGGCCTGAAGTGATCTGCCGCTGACACCCAAGGCACAGGTGGTCGAGTTTGTCCGGCCAGCCTCTTATCGAACCTTCCGACCAGGCCCGCCTCCTGCTATCCCGCCGATATCTGCGTCGCGACGAGGGCGGCCGCGTCGTGGAATCGGTCCCCGAGCTTTTCGGGCGGGTGGCCGAGGTGGTGGCCGCGGCCGAGGCCGATGACGACCCCGGCCCCAATCCGGCGGGCGTCGCGGCCGATTTTCACGACCTACTGGCCTCGCTCGAGTTTCTGCCCAACTCGCCGACGCTGATGAACGCCGGCCGGCCCCTGGGTCAACTGGCGGCCTGTTTCGTCCTGCCCATCAATGATGATCTGTCCTCGATCTTCGAGTCGGTCAAAAACGCGGCCCTGATTCAGCAGTCCGGCGGCGGGACCGGGTTTTCCTTTTCCCGGCTGCGGCCGGCCGGGGACGTGGTCGGCTCGACCAAGGGGGTCAGCTCCGGACCGTTGTCATTTTTAAGGGTCTTCGACGCGGCCACCGAGACCATCAGACAGGGCGGCACCCGGCGCGGGGCGAACATGGGCGTGCTGCGGGTGGATCACCCGGACGTCGAGGCCTTCATCCGGGCCAAGTGCGACGGACCCAAGTTCGCCAACTTCAACCTGAGCGTGGCCGTGACCGACGCCTTCATGGAGGCGGTCGGCCGCGGCGGCGAGCTGGAGCTGATCAATCCGCGGGACGGCGCCGTCGTCCGCCGCCGCGACGCCGCCGAGATTTTCGAGCTGATGGTCGACGCCGCCTGGGGGTGCGGCGACCCGGGGGTGCTGTTCATCGACGCCGTGAACCGGGCCAATCCGACGCCCGACCTGGGCGACTTCGAGGCGACCAACCCCTGCGGCGAACAGCCGCTGCTGCCCTACGAGTGCTGCAACCTGGGCTCGATCAATCTGGCCCGGCTGGTCGACAGCGGTCGGCTGGACGTAGACCGCCTGGCAACGGTCACCCGGCTGGCGGTCCGTTTCCTGGACGACGTCATCGACGTCAACCGTTATCCCTTGCCGGAAATACAGCGGGCCACGCTCCGGACGCGCAAGGTGGGCCTGGGGGTGATGGGCTGGGCCGACGCCCTGATCCGGATGGGCCTGCCCTACGCCGATCCGGAGTCCAAGCGGCTGGCCGACCGGGTGATGGGGATCATCGCCCAGGCGGCCGTCGAGACCTCGCGGGAACTGGCCGCCCGGCGGGGGGCCTTCCCGACCTTCGAAGGATCCATCTACCAAAAACGCGGCGAGCCGCCCCGGCGAAACGCCACCCTGACCACCATCGCCCCCACCGGGTCGATCAGCCTCATCGCCGGGTGTTCCTCGGGCATCGAGCCCTTGTTCGGTCTCAGTTTTTCCCGGCGGGTGCTCGACGGCGAAGTTTTGCGGGAGACCAACGCGCCGGCGTTCGAGGCCCTGGCCCAGCGGGGTTTATTGTCCGATGCGGTCCGGGACCACATCGTCCGCACCGGCACCCTGGCCGGGTTAGAAGACATTCCCCAGGATTTGAGGGACCTGTTCGTCATTGCCGGCGAACTGCCGACGATCGAGCATCTGCAGATGCAGGCCGCCTTCCAGGCCCACGTCGAGAACGCGGTCAGCAAGACAATCAATCTGCCCCCCGAGGCCGGTCGGGACGAGGTGGCCCGGGCCTTCACCACGGCCTGGGAACTGGGCCTCAAGGGGGTGACGGTCTTTCGGCAGGGCTCCCGGGGCGAGCAGGTGATCGTCACCGGCGAGGGCTCCTGCTGCTCCCGGCCGGAGGGGTGCTGAGACGGTATTGGCCGGCTTGGGGCCGCCCCGAGGCGATCATCAACCCTCGGGGATGGACTCAGCCGACGTAGGCCGCCGAGCACGACGGGCAGCGCTTGTTCAGGTCCTTTTCCACCGGCGCGCCGCAGTCGGGGCAATGGGTCAGGCCCTCGGCCCGGCAGGTCGGGCAATTCTTGGCGTCGTGCCCTTCGCCCGGATGATCCCCGGCGGCCGTTTCGAAAAATTCCTCACAGGTCCGGCAGAAAAAGGTGCCGACTTTATCGCTGGCGGGCATGGCTGTTCCTCCCCAAAAAAATGGCCGGTTTGTAGTTTGTAATATACCGTTTCGGCTTCCATCTGCCAAGCCGGCGTTTTCGGCCGGCGTCCGGGGCCGGATCAGCGCTCCAGACGGACGATGGTCGCCCCGTGGCCGCCCAGGTGCGGCGGGGCCTGTTCGACGGCGGCGATGCCGGGCAGTTTGGCCAGGCGATGGAGCACGGTCCGCCGCAGCGCGCCAATGCCCTTGCCGTGGATGATCCGGACCTCAAGAATGCCCCGGGCCCGGCATTCGGCCAGGTAATCCTCGACCAGATCCGCTGCCTCGGCCGGTTGAAAGGTGTGCAGGTCCAGGACGCCGTCAATGGCGTACTCGATTGGATCGTCTCCAAAAGACATCTTATTCAGGGTCTCGTCTTGCGGTTAATCCCCCATGATTCGGGGCGACGGCCGCCGGGATAGGTCCCCAGGTCACACTTGAAAGTCAACCTTGATCTTGAAGATCTTCTCGGCCGGCAGGCTGATCAGGTCGGTCACCCCGGTCTGGCGGGTGATCTCGCCCAGGATGTCCCGGATGTCGGCCGAACTGGGGGCGATGACCGTGAACCAGACGTTGTAGCGGTGGTCACGCTGGTAGTTGTGCGTAATTCCGGGGTGGGCGTTGACCGCGTCCACGAAGGCGGCCATTTTTTCGTCCGGCACGGCCGCGGCGCACAGGGTCGAGGTGTAGCCCAGGGCCCGGGAGTTGAAGTTGCCGCCGATGCGGCGGATGATGCCCTCGTCCCTGAGCGCTTTGACGCGGGCGATGACCTCGTCCTCGCCCAACCCCAGCCGCTCGGCCAGGACCAGGTAGGGCCGGGTGTCGAGCGGAAAGCGGGACTGGATTTCGTTGAGGATGCGGCGATCAATGTCATCCATCACCGGGCTCACGAGTCAGGTTCCACTCATCCACAGGGCACAACCTTGGACTTGGCTAAAAGGTGCCCTTGTAGAAAACACCTTCGTTTCCAGAGGCCCGAGGCT